>JBMLQZ010000446.1:0-7660 GCA_049241285.1 Chitinophagaceae bacterium
GAAATACCTTTACTATTTCTAATTTGGGGATGTTTGGGATAGAAGAATTTACTGCTATTATTAATCCACCAGATGCTTGTATTTTGGCTGTAGGTGGTATTAGCCAAGAGCCAATTGTAAAAGACGGACAAATTGTTGTTGGCAACATTATGAAAGTTACATTGAGTTGCGATCATAGAGTTGTTGATGGTGCTGCAGGTGCTGCGTTTTTACAAACATTAAAAGGCTTTTTAGAAGAGCCAGTAAGAATGTTGGTGTAATAAAAAGAATCTCTTAAACATATAAGCATACTATTAAAAAGGCTACTCAAATTTGAGTAGCCTTTTTTGTGGTTAAAGTAGGGAAGATGTTAGAAATAATTATTTAACTAGAAGTGTTTTCATTTTTTGTAATGCCTATTCTATATAAAACGTAGCCCATAGCTGCAAAAAATAATGTACCTAGAAAAAAGTATCCATTTTCTCCAAATGCATTGATTATTCCATGTTCAAAATTTACAGCATTTAATAGTTTTTCTCCTCCTGAAGTTCCGCTCATAAAAGCAATTATTACACCAGCAACTGCACCTCCTGCAACCAAACCAGTTGCAAATAAGTTTCCTTTTCCAAGTTCTTCTTCTTCGGCTGAAGTTGTTTTGTTTTTTGGAGTTTTCTTATCTACCAATGCTCTAACTGCACCACCAATGGCAATGGGTAAAGTAGTACTTAAAGGCAAATATGCACCAACAGCAAAACTTAACGATTTTATACCACACAATTCTAAAGTAATTGCCACAAAAACACCTACAAATACAAATTGCCAATCTAAGTTTTGTGATAGAATTCCCTTTATCAAGGTAGCCATTAGTGTTGCTTGAGGAGCAGGATATTTTTCAGTACCAATGGCATGATAAACACCTTGTTGCATCATTTCAGTTGATGGCTTGTCTAAAAATTGAATGGTTAATCCAATAACAATTGATGAAACAATTGCTCCTACAAATAAAGCAATTTGTTGGTTTCTTGGAGTGGCTCCAACTATATAACCACTTTTTAAATCTTGAGAAGTGGCACCTGCATTTGCTGCTGCAATACAAATCATTCCTCCTACAACTAATACAAGTGGTTCAAAAGCAACGCCAGTCCAGCCAACGCTTAAAAATATTAAGCTTGTACCCATAACAGTAGCGATTGTCATACCACTTATTGGATTATTTGAAGAACCAATTAAGCCTACAATTCTAGACGAAACAGTTACAAATAAAGCCCCAAAAATTATGACAAGTACACCAATTAATAATTTTTGCAAAATGCTTTCACCTGGTACTTGCGGCAATAAAGTAATTAATAATACTAATGCTAAACTGCCAAAAGCAACAAATTTTATATGTAAATCTTTATCTGTTCTTTCAATGGTAGTTGTTTGATTTTTTTTATTCGATTGAATGGAAGAAATACTTCCTTTCACTGATTGAATAATGGTAGGAATAGTTTTTATTAGGGTTATAATGCCACCTGCTGCTACTGCACCTGCACCTATTTGCCTAATAAAAGCATAATAAATAGCACTAGAATAATCAGAAAATTGATGTGTAATAGGATTCCATCCACCTTTTCCACCTTCTGTAGCTAAACTTTTTAAATAGCCTAGTTTAATTAATTGTAATGCTATTGTATCTGCAGGTACAATAGACGCTAATAAAGGAATAAATACCAGCCAACTTAATACACCACCAGCTACTAAAACACCAGCTATTCTTGGGCCAATAATGTAGCCTACGCCTAAATATTCGGGCGTAATTTCTCCACTAATTTTAGCAGACGGAAAAAATTTATTGATTTGTTTAGTGGCATAGAAGGGAGTTTCTGCAATAACATGCAATACCTTTTGTAAAATGGCATAGCCAAAAGATACCCCTAATCCCCAAAAAGCTGTTTTTGCAAAGTCGCCACCTTTTTCACCGGCTTTTAAAACATCGCCACAAGCAGTTCCTTCAGGATAAGGTAAATTTTCATGTTCATTTACAATTAATGCTTTTCTGAGAGGTATCATTAATAATGTTCCTAATAAACCACCAATAATGGCTAGAATTAATATGGTTAAATAATTGAAGTAGGAAGCACTATCTGGTGTTGATAAAAAAAGAAATCCTGGTAAAGTAAATGCAACACCGGCAGCAATGCTTTCTCCAGCAGAACCGGTTGTTTGAATGATATTGTTTTCTAGAATTGTTGTTTTTAAATATTTTCTTCCTAAGGTAATGGCTATTACTGCAATAGGGATGGATGCAGATACTGTTAAGCCAGCTTTTAATGCTAAATATACGGTTGCCGCACCGAATATTACTCCAAATATGCTACCGACTAAAATAGATTTAATAGTAAGTTCTTTTACATTCTCTGTGGCAGATACAAATGGTTTAATAGGTTGTGTTTTTTGCATATGGTAAATTTGATAAAAGAAAAATTTTGTAATGAATTAATTTTTAAGAAAATAATCTACACTAAATAAAAAATTATTCTAAATATAATTGTTAACTATTTGCTATTCTAATGCTTTCAATTTCTGCATCTGATAAACCGTATTCTGATAATATATGTAGAATAAAATCAGTTTTTCTTTTCGTATACAATTCTCTATTCATACCTTTTTCATTTGCTAATGCTTTTTTTATGTCAGCATATTTTTTTACCAAAAAATCGTTTTCTTGTAATGCTTGTCTAAAAAGTAAATGATTTTTTACAGCCAAACTATCTGCAAAACAAACATATAAATGATGTGAATGCCATGTATAATTGGTACTAGAAAAAGGAACTTTTTCGTTAGGTTGTTTAAATGCAAATCTTCCTTCAATTCCTTGATCACCTTTAAAAATGTATCCTACGTTTTTTAAGCTTTTTGTAATTGATTGAATAGCTAGTTTATTGTACAAAATAATATCAATATCAATAATAGGTTTAGCAATTAAGCCATTAATAGCTGTACTTCCTACATGTTCAATTTCTATAGTAAATTCTGATAATGTATTTAATAGATTCAGCCTTATCTGTTGAAATGCTTCTTTCCATTCATTATCTATTGGTTCAATTAATTCAATCATTGAACATTTCTTTTGTAGTAACTATTGTCAACGAAAAATCATGGTTATTTAATTCCATGCATTCTTTTATTCAAAAATTTATTGAGTAATAATACAATTGCTGCCACTGCAAATGGAATAACTACAAATATGCTAAAGAAACCAGACATAGATGTTTTAGAAGAAATTTCATCCATAAAACTTGCAGTTTGTCCAGCTAAGAAGTTACCTACAAAATTTGCAAAAAACCAAAGCCCAAACATCATTCCTACCAGTTTTTTTGGAGTTAGTTTGCTTACGTAAGATAAGCCAACAGGAGATAAACATAATTCCCCTAATGTGTGAAATAAATAAGCTAAACATAGCCATAACATACTCACCTTAGCTGTCATTGCACCTTGAGGAATTTGTGAAGAACCAATTACCAAAGCTAAAAATCCAAGACCTAATAAAATAAACGATGAAGCAAATTTTACACCAGGTGAAGGGCTATATTTTGTGGGTGCTAAACCTTTCCAAATTGCAGAAACAACCGGAGCAAATAATACAATGTACAAAGAGTTTAAAGTATTAAACCAAGATGCAGTTACTTCTGTTGTTTTTGCTGAAAATTCTCTATTAAGCATCCAAATTACTAAACCAGTTAAACTAATTACGCTAATAGCAATTGTAAACACCATAAGAGGATATTGCTTATATAATTTTTGGGTTAAATGATACAACAACCAACTAATAATACAAACGGGTATTAATGCAATAATTGTATTTACTACTGTAAATGTTGTAGCTGCTGTATCTGTTAAACTTCTTTGTGTATAATCTTTCGCAAAAATATTCATTGAGCTACCAGCTTGTTCAAATGCAAACCAAAAAAAGATAGTGAAGAAAGATAACATTCCAACTACTATCAATCTATCTTTTTCTTCTTTTGTTAAAGGACGTTTATCAACAGCCTCCGTTTCAAGTTTTAATTGTGCTTTGTCGGGTTTATCGCCTAAAACACCAAAGAATTTTTTAGCAAAATAAAATTGTACTGTTCCTAAAAACATGAAAATACCAGCTAATCCAAAACCATAATGCCAACCAATTTTTTCGCCAATATATCCACACAATAATATTCCTAAAAAACCACCAGTATTGATACCCATATAAAAAATGGTATAACCAGCATCTTTTAAACCGGCAGAAGCAGCACCATCAGGATATAATTGACCAACAATAGAAGAAATATTCGGCTTAAACAATCCATTACCTACTACTAGTAAAAAGCAACCTAAGTAAAAAGCATAAATGGGTGTAAATGCCAGTACAACATGGCCAACTGTCATAATCAGGCCTCCTAAAACAACTGCGTTTTTATAGCCTAAATATCTATCAGCAATAAAACCACCAATAATTGGCGTTAAATACACCAAACCAGTATACCATGCATATAAAGAAGATGCATCGCCTCTAGACCACCCTACACCACCATCTAGTAAAGAAGAAGTTAAATACAAAACAAATAACACCCTCATTCCATAATACGAAAACCGTTCCCACATTTCGGTAAAAAACAAAATAAATAATCCTAAGGGGTGTCCAATTAAATTCAATGGCTTTGTTTCTTGCATTTTAATGCTTTTAATAGGGGTTTAAACAATCTATTCTAAAAACTAATGTCTAAATATACAGCCACTATTCTATTTTCGCACAACCTTTCAAAAAAACACCCATCACTATTATGAATATTTTATTACTAGGAAGTGGAGGCAGAGAACATGCTCTTGCTTGGAAAATTGCACAAAGCCATCATTGTAATGAATTGTATGTTGCTCCCGGAAATCCAGGAACAGCAACAATAGCAACCAACGTGCAATTTGGGGTAAACGATTTTGAAGCAATTCAATCATTTTGTATTGATAAAAAAATTGATGTGCTAGTAGTTGGTCCAGAAGAACCATTGGTAAATGGAATTTACGATTTCATGGAATTGGCTAAACAACAGCACAATTGGAAGGGGTTTGTGGTTGGTCCATCTAAAGAAGCAGCACAGTTAGAAGGAAGTAAAGCATTTTCTAAAAAGTTTATGCAAAGGCATCAAATTCCTACAGCAGCTTATGCTGAATTTACTATTGAAAATTTTGAAGAGGGGAAACAATATATTCAAAATCATAGCTTGCCTATTGTATTAAAAGCAGATGGATTGGCAGCAGGTAAAGGTGTAGTAATTGTAAATAGCCATGCAGAAGCGTTGCAAGTTTTTGAAGAAATGATTGTAAACAAACAATTTGGAAATGCTAGTTCAAAGGTTGTTATTGAAGCGTTTTTACAAGGGATAGAGGTGAGTGTTTTTGTATTAACCAATGGCATTGATTATCAAATTATTGGCCATGCAAAAGATTATAAACGTGTAGGAGAAGGTGAAACCGGATTGAATACAGGAGGAATGGGTTGTGTTACGCCAGTGCCTTTTATGGATGAATTATTTATGCAAAAAGTTGAAGAAACTATTATTGTTCCTACTATTAAAGGATTACAAAAAGAACAGTTGGAATACAATGGTTTTGTGTTTTTTGGATTAATGAATGTTGATGGAAATCCGATGGTAATTGAATACAATTGTAGAATGGGTGACCCAGAAACAGAAGTGTTAATGCCACGTTTAGAAACCGATTTGTTAAGTTTATTTGCTGCAATGGATAATGGTACTTTAGAAGACGCCAATATTAATTTTGCTGATGGATATTTTGCAACAGTTATGGCTGTTAGTGGTGGTTATCCTGGTGCTTATGAAAAAGAGATTGTTATTAATGGATTACAAGATATAAAGCTAGACCCAGGTTCTATTATTTTTCATGCTGGCACTAAGCAACTCTCAAATGAAACCATAGTAACCAATGGAGGAAGGGTTTTGGCAGTTACATCCGTTGGAACTGAAATACAAGATGCTGTAGATAAATCAAAACAAGCGTTACAACAAATTCATTTTAAAGGAATTCATTATAGAAGAGATATTGGATTTGAGTTTATGTAAGCTACTAGCCATATAATTCTAAGTGTATAGCTTTTTTGTCGTAGCCTAGTTGTACAATTCTTTCTTTTGCATCATCTATCATATTTTTCCAGCCACATAAATAGAAGTGACATGAAGGAAGAGTAGAATCTGTGGTTGATTTATGAATTAATGATTCATAAATACTATGAACATATCCTTTACTAAATCCATCTGGTAAGTTGGTTTCTCTAGAAAAAGTAGGATGGAAATAGAAATTTGGTTCTTTAGATTCTAACGATTTTAGTTCATGAATATAAAGGCCATCTTGTAAAGTTCTACAGCCAAATATTAAATGAATATTTTTATGTGCAATCTTGTTTGCATGAATATATTGTACCATTGATCTAAATGGTGCAATACCTGTTCCTGTACAAATTAAGTATAAGTCTTTATCAATGTTTTCTGGCAAAGTAAACTTACCTGCAGGACCTCTTAATAATAATTCAGAGCCAATTTCAACATCAACATCTTCAAACAAATATCTTGTTCCTAAACCTCCTTCTAAACGAACAATTACCAATTCAATAACATTTGTGCCATCAGGTGCTGAAGCAATAGAGTAACTTCTCCAACGTTTGTTTTTTTGTTCATGAATCGGTAAGTCAAGCGTTACAAATTGGCCTGGTTGAAAATTAAATGCTGTAAGTGACGGTATTTGAATCCAAAAACGTTTGGTAGTGGGCGTTTCGTTTTCTATTTTAATAACCTTTGCGGTAAGCCATGGCTCTAACATGTGCAATCGTTTTAGCTAATATAAGTTTTATTTGTTGCTTCTGTATATAAAAAAATACCCCACTATTTAAGTGAGGTATTTTTTGAAAGATTATTGACAGTATTTATCTATTTATAAATAATAAACTTCTATACACTTTATTACCATGTTGCACCTTCAAAGTGTAGTTTCCTGTAGCTAAATTGGTGGTAGTAAATTGTTCATTAAAGTTTCCTACAAAGTTTTTGTATGTTTTTGACTGAATAATTTTACCAGTAATATCAACTAATGAAATATCTAAGTTTGCTCTATTTGTAACTTTAAAACTAACATTAAATATTCCATTACTAGGGTTTGGTGTAGTTTTTAAAGCAATTTCCTCATTATTTAAATTAGTAGTTGCTGTAAATTGGTAAGGGAAGAAATCAGAAGTTTTTTGGCAACCATCTTCTGTTACTACTACATGATAAAAACCAGGTTCATCAGGAGTGTAGGTTTTTAAATTATTGGTTCCGTTAGCAATTACTCCATTTTTATACCATAAATTACCAGTATTGGCACTGCTAGTTAAAACTCCATTACTAAATGTTATGGTAGGTGTAGCTAAAGAAGTTGCAGTAATAGCACTTCTTTGACCCAAACAATCATTTGTTTTTATTTTTATGTCGTACAAGAAATAATAAAAACTTTGTTCTGTAGTGCCTTGGCTATTACCAGTTAATGTAAATATACCATTAACACCCATAGGATATGTATTGCCACCTGTTACACCATTGTTTCTAAAGATACTTGCATCTGTACATCTAATAAGTATTATATAAAAAGTACTTGTTATAGGTATAAGTATAAGAAC
>JBMLQZ010000447.1:0-3867 GCA_049241285.1 Chitinophagaceae bacterium
TAATTAATATTCATGGTGAAGCAAAATATGTTTTGTGGAAAATGGTAGATGCAAAAAAATTAAATGGACTAACTAGAAATGGAAAGCCCATTACAAAAACGTATAATGGTAATGAAGAATTACTTTGGAAAGATGTGGAGTTGCCAAATAAAGTTTTATAAAATGAATAACTTTTTACTATTGTTTATGAAACTGTAGTATCTTGAAAAGATACATTTTCTGATTGCTAAATAGTGTTAAAATTATACTGTGTTATAATATACTAACAATGCCCAACTATGAAAATAAAAGCCTACATAAAAACAATCACATCGCTCATTATGATTGCTGCCGCTACTAATACTGTTATTGCTCAAAAGCTACAAGTTGAAATTTATGAAACATCTTCAGCAGGTAATTCATTAACCAAAATACCTGTATCAACCAATAATTCAAATTCTACAAAAGTTACTATTAACCCTAATGAAACTTATCAGAAAATTACAGGGTTTGGAGGTTCATTTACACAAGCCACTGCATTTTTAATGAATAAGTTAAGTGCAAAAAGTAGAGCTAAAATTATTGAAGCTTATTTTGGCGAAACAGGGGCAAAATATTCTTTAACAAGAACACACATTAACTCTTGTGATTTTTCTACACATCAATATGCATACAACACTACAGCAGGAGATACTGCATTAAATCAGTTTGATATAAGTGAAGATGAAAAAACAATTATTCCTATGATAAAAGATGCTCAAAAAGTATCTAAAAATGGATTTAAAATTATTGCATCACCTTGGACAGCTCCACCTTGGATGAAAGATAATAACAATTGGGTTGGCGGAAAACTATTGCCTCAATATTATAATACATGGGCATTGTATTTTTCTAAATATTTTAATGCCTATAAAAAACATGGTATTAATTTTTGGGGAATTACGGTAGAAAACGAACCACATGGCAATGGCAATAACTGGGAAAGTATGCTCTTTAGCCCAAAAGAAATGACCGATTTTGTTGAGTATAACTTAGGCCCTCATTTAGCAAAAACAGGTTACGGAAAAATCAACATTTTAGGATACGATCAAAATAGAGCAGGACTTAAAGAATGGGTTGATGAAATGTATAGAACACCTAGTTCTTCAAAATATTATGGAGGCACTGCTATACATTGGTATGAAAGTACGTACGATTATTTTCCAAAAGATTTACAATATGCCCATCAAAAAAATCCGAATAAACATTTAATAAATACAGAAGCTTGTATAGATAGTGATGTACCAGCTTGGAAAAATGATAGTTGGTATTGGAGTAAAGAAGCTACCGATTGGGGTTGGGATTGGGCAAGCGAAAAAGAAAAATATTTGCACCCCAAATATGCACCTGTATTTAGATATGCTGGTGATATAATTGGTTGCTTAAATAACTATGTAGATGGATGGGTAGATTGGAATATGGTATTGAATAAACAAGGTGGTCCTAATTGGTTTAAAAATTGGTGTGCAGCACCTATTATTGTTGATGAAAATACAGATGAAGTATACTTAACTCCATTGTATTATACTATGGCACATTTTAGTAAATTTATTAGACCAGGTGCTACAAGAATTGGATTTACACATACAGATAAAGAACTACAAATTACTGCTACAAAAAATATAGATGGCAGTGTGTCTGTGGTTATTTTTAATCCATCTGAAACGGAGAAAAATATTTCACTATCAATTAATCAAAAAAGTACTGCATTTAAAATTTCAGCTAAAGCAATTCAAACTGTTATAACTACTCCTTAAAATAAAATTATGTCAAATACACTCTCTACTAATAAAGTTCCATTGGGTCAAAAAATTGCTTTTGGTCTTGGCATGTTGGCAAATCAAATGTTTCCTGCTGCATTGGGAATTTTCGCAGTTATATTAGTAGAAAAGCTAGGCTTTAGTGGCATATTACAAGGTATTGCTTTTTTTATACCCAAATTTTATGATGCTCTCTTAGATTTAGTTATGGGCTATGTAAGTGATAATACCAAATCAAAATGGGGTAGAAGAAGACAATATGTTTTAGCAGGTGCCATTATTTTAGGACTTTCATTTGCATTAATGTGGCAATTGTATGCAGAAAATGGAGTTACTTATAATTTTATTTACTTTTTAGGTGTTTCCTTTATTTTTTATTCAGGGCTTACAATCTTCAGTATTCCCTATGTGGCTATGGGTTACGAAATGAGTGATGATTTTCATGAACGTACCAATATTATGGCAACCTCTCAGCTTATAGGTCAATTGGCTTGGGTTATAGCACCTTGGTTTTATATTCTCATGTATAATACAAATTTGTTTCCGTCTGGTATGGTGTCTTCAGTGAGAACTTTATCAATTTATGTAGCTATAGGTTGTGCAATCTTAGCTGCCATTCCAGCATTTTTTATTCCAAGCAAATCTACCTTAAACGAAAACTATAGTCCAATAGATTTAAAAGGAATCTTGAGTAGCTTTGGAGAAATTAAAGAAGGATTAAAAGCTTCTGTAGAAATTAAACCTTTTAGAAAAATTTGTATTGCAACTTTTTTAATTTTTAATGCATTTCAAACAACTGCTGGTTTTTCTTACTATATTATCAAATATTATTTATTCAAAGGAAATGAAGAAGGTTTTGGATTATGGCCTACATTATTTGGTTGTGTTGGAGCTTTAATAACCACTGTAGCAGTAATTCCTATAGTTGCTAGAATTTCAAACGTTATGGGGAAAAAGAAAGCGTTTTTGGTTTCTCAAGGAATTTCAATTGTGGGTTATATTTTATTGTATTTACTTTTTGTTCCAGGAAAACCGTATTTGTTTCTGTTTGCACTTCCATTCTTCTCATTTGGTATTGGCAGTTTATTTACATTAATGATGTCTATGACATCTGATGTAATTGATATTGATGAATTGAATACTGGTAAAAGAAGAGAAGGAAGTTTAGGAGCTATTTATTGGTGGATGGTAAAATTTGGAACCGCTGTTGCAGCTTTACTAAGTGGTTTAATTCTATCATTAGTTGCTTTTAAATCAAATGCTCCTTCTCAAACAGATGAAACCATGTTTTGGCTTAGAATTTTCTTTGTTGGCATCCCTATATTAGGCACATTAACTGCTATTTGGGCAATGAAAGATTATGATATTGATGAAGCCAAAGCCTTAGAAGTAAGAGAAAAATTGAATGCAAGAAAAGAGAAAAAAGTAGCTACTTCCTCATCTAGTATTATTGGTAAATTAGTGTCTATAAGTACCATTAATACACAAGAAAATCATTTTGAAATTCTTGATAAAAAGTCAACAGAAGAACTAGCTGATTCATTCTCTCAAACATTAAATAATGGTATTTATGGATTATGCTTTAGTGCCTATAAAGATGGGCAAGATGCAGGTGATATTGTATCTGAAAGTCAAATAAACGAAAGACTTGATATTGTTGCACCTTACACAAAATGGGTACGTACTTTTTCTTGTAGTGATGGTAATGAATTGATTCCAAAAGTTGCTAAACAGAAAGGATTAAAAACATTGGTAGGTGCTTGGATTAGTAGCGATAAAAAACGTAATGAACAAGAAATAAAAACCATCATTCAATTAGCAAATGCAGGTGTAGTAGATGTTGTAGCCATTGGAAACGAAGTATTACATAGAAATGAAATTACCGAAGATGAACTGTTAAGCTATATTAACACTGTAAAAAAATCAATTCCCAATACAGTTTCAGTTGGTTATGTAGATGCTTATTATCAATATTTAAATAGACCTAACTTAGTAGCTGCTTGTGATATCATTTTAATTAATTGTTATCCATTTTGGGAGGGAGCAAGTTTGCACAATTCTATCAATTATTTAAACAAAATGGTAGAAC
>JBMLQZ010000448.1:0-1048 GCA_049241285.1 Chitinophagaceae bacterium
AATGAAAAAAAACTCCTGTAAGTCAATAAAATCAATGCTTTCTATTTTTTTCTATTCGTTAGAGATAGTATGATAGAATAATATTTGCAAGTTTTTGCAGGAATTTCCAATCTATATTTGTGTAACAAAAGCAAAAAGCAACAAAAGGTTGCAAAGTTGAAATAAAGGGTTGATGAAGATTGATTTAGTTAAATTCTAAAATTTGCTTTTACAAAATATTATTTGAAGATTTTTCATATGGCAAGCAATCGTTAGAGGTCGTTCCGTTTCTACGGAAGGACCCTTTTTATTTTTAAGATGTTCTAACAATAATTGCTCTTATCACATTCTTAAAAACAATCAATCCTCTATTAATTTAATAAAGGATTGACGTCTACAGTATTTAAAGGTTGTGTATTATAATTTCTTATTTCATTATAAATAGTATCTCTTTCAACCGGCACTCTTTTTACTTGTTGTATTAAACTTACCAGTTCAGAAGTATTCATGCTTGGGGTTTGTTCTTCACTTCCAGCCATAGCATAAATTTTTGTACTATCATCAATTGTTCCATCAATATCATTTACGCCAAAACCAAGTGTTAATTGTGCATTTTTTCTACCCAGCATTGGCCAATAAGCTTTTATGTGGTTAAAATTATCTAAGTATAATCTAGCTACTGCATACACTTTCATGTCTTCTATTGTAGAACTTTCAGCAATATGACTCATTTCATTGTCCTTATTCCTGAACTTTAGAGGAATGAACGTATTAAATCCACCTGTTTCGTCTTGTAATTGTCTTAACTTTTCCATATGTTCTATTCTGTGCCAAAAACTCTCTATATGACCATAAAGCATTGTTGCATTGCTGTGCATTCCAAGTTTGTGGGCCGTTTTATGAATCTGTAGCCATCCTTCAGCATCAACTTTATCTTCACAAATTTGTGTTCTAATTTCAGGATGAAAAATTTCTGCACCACCACCTGGTAATGAATCTAAGCCAGCTTCATGTACCATTTTCATTCCATCTTCTACAGAAAAATCTTCTTTAGCATACAATGCATCTT
>JBMLQZ010000449.1:0-2998 GCA_049241285.1 Chitinophagaceae bacterium
TAGCCAAATATGTTCTTGCAGCATTTAATATTTCTCAGCTTGTATGATTATCTATATCAAACATTTGTTCAACGCCAACTGCAAAATCTAAGAATCTGGTAACAAACTCATCTGTTACTGCAATATTTCCACTGGTTTGATAAGCAACATGCACTTCATGACCTTGATCGTGTAAACGCATGAACGTGCCACCCATGCTAATAATATCATCATCAGGATGTGGAGAAAAAATAACACAACGCTTAGGATGTGGAGTGCTACGTTCAGGATGATTTGGAATAACAGCATTGGGTTTTCCTCCCGGCCAACCTGTAATGGTATCACGTAACATATAAAACACTTGCAGGTTTATTTCATATGCATCACCCTTTTCAACCAATAAATCGCTTAAACCATTTTCGTTATAATCATGAGTGGTTAAGCTAAGCACAGGTTTATTTAATTTCAAAGCCATATTAATTACGGCTCTTTTGATCATTTTATTAGTCCACTCACATTCACCAGTTAACCAAGGAGATTTTATTCTAGTTAATTCTGCAGCTGCAATTTCATCAACAATAAAAGTACAGTCGTTATGTTGTTGTAAAATACTTGCAGGAATTTGTTCAGTAACATTCCCTTCAACAGATTTTGCAATAATAGCAGCTTTGTTGCCCCATCCTAAAAGTAAAACACGTTTTGCTTTTAATATAGTGCTAATACCCATACTAACAGCTAAACGAGGCACTTGAGAAATATTCTGAAAATCTCTAGAATTAGCAATTCTGGTAGAATTATCTAACGTAACCAATCTTGTTTTTGAGAAAATACTACTTCCAGGTTCGTTAAAACCAATATGACCATTTCCTCCAATACCTAAAATTTGTAAATCAATACCGCCTACAGCATCTATTAATTGATCGTATTTTACACAATGTTTTTTAATATCTTCTTTTGGTAATGACCCATTGGGTATGTGAATATTTTCAGGCTTAATATCTACATGATTAAACAAATGACGATGCATAAAGCTCCAATAACTTTGCAAAGCTTCTCTTTCTAAAGGATAATATTCATCAAGATTAAATGTAATTACATTTTTAAAACTCAATCCTTCTTCTTTATGCATTCTTACCAATTCAGCATATAAGCTTATTGGTGTAGAACCAGTTGCTAAACCCAGCACACAATCTTCGTTTTTCGACTGTTTTTCTCTTATTAAATGTGCAATTTCTTTTGCACCATAAATGGAACCTTCTTTTGGCGTAGAAAAAATTTTAACCGGAATTTTTTCGAAACTATCAATTAAATTGATGCTGTTTTTACTGTTTGACATGGCGTGCATTTTTTTGCGTTTTCAAATATAATTATTGCACGTTAATGCAGGAATTATATTTTTAACTTTTTAAAATATTTTACAAAGTAGCAACAAAATAATAAATAATTGAATTATTTTTTGATAGACAGTAGATAAAATTGAAATTTTTCGAAATGAATTTTAAGAATTGCAACAAAATCTGATAAAACGTTTAAACACTACATTACATAATAAATTGGAGCAATAAAGTAAAGCTTACTTTAATTCATCTAAAACCAAATACATTTTTTTAACAATATCTGATGCTTTTCCATTAAAATTATTCATAATAATAGCCAATGTATAGTTGGTTCCATTTTTACTAGTGTGATATCCTGCAAAACTTTTTACGCCATGAATAGTGCCGCTTTTCAATTTCATTCCATTATAAAGTGGAAACGCAGCAGATAACTGAGGATACCAAGTTTGATTTTTGGCATATTGAAGTATTTGAACCAATGTTTTTGTTGTAATTCTATTTTGTGGTGATAAGCCACTTCCATCAACTATATTTAATGCCATAGGGTCAATACCTTTTGATTGCCACAATTTTTGTACAATTTTTACGCCCTCTTGAGTAGAAACCAATTTTTGTTGTTGATAGGCAAAAGTTTTTATAAACGCTTCTCCATACAAATTGATGCTTCTTTTCATGAACCAATAATTTAAACTATCATAACTTGGCGATGAATGAGTGTAAATATTTTTCAACAAATGGTTATCATCTTTTTTTTCATCTAACAAAAATTTATCTAGCATGCTTTTATACGTAATTCCTGCATTTGCTAGTTTTTCTTGTAACAGTTGTTTAATTAATTGTATGGGATTAGGAATGGCACCTGAAATTACAAACTTGTTTTCACCAGCAGGAATAGTTCCGTCTATAAACCCATTGTTACTATTTGGTGGTAAATAAATATATGCATTATCGCCACTCCCCTTTTTTCCAGCAACTAACACTGGCTTTAGAGTAGCGTTTACCAAAGCAGGTTTTGTATCTATTACAAATACCTCATCATTTTCCTGATTACCAGATTGCAGCAAAACATCGTATTGATTTTCTCGCCAATTTAAACCCCAAGTTCCTGCACCGTAATAATTCCCTATATCATCCCAAACCCAACCACCTGGTAAAGGTTGATATGTAAAAGAAGTAGCATCTAAATAAATATTACCATCAATTCGTTTTATTCCAGCATTTAAAAAAGCATCAATCCATCGACTCAATAAAATTGAATCTTTTGTTGCATTAAATCGCCAACTTCCTAATGAAGGGTCACCAAATCCAGTTAAAAAAACATCTCCTTTTAATAAACCAGATTCTATATTTCCGCTGTATTGAAGAGTGGTTTTGTATTGATAATTTGTTCCGAGTAATTCAAAACCACTGGCACTTGTAATTATTTTTTGACAACTTGCAGGAGCTAAACCAACATCACCCTGATAGTCAAAAACTAATTCATTAGAATTACTATTTACTACATACAAACTAAACGATGCATACTTAGTTGCAGAATCTTTTTTTAATTTTTCAACCGCTACTTGTAATTTTTCTGTAACTGTTTGTGCAACTACTATTGAAGAAAGTAGCATTAAACTAATAAATACTTGAAACGTTTTCATAAAGCAACAATTACTTTGCACTAAAATACAGATTAACAT
>JBMLQZ010000449.1:3008-3927 GCA_049241285.1 Chitinophagaceae bacterium
ATTTTGTTTTGCCGTCAACGTCGTAGTCTTGACATTAACATTTATGAATCATTTATTTGCTAGCATCATTACCATTGGTGATGAACTTTTAATTGGTCAAGTTATTGATACCAATAGTGCATGGATGGCTGTAGAATTGAATAAGATTGGGGTTTCAATTAAAAAAAGAATTGCAGTTGGCGATGTAAAAGAAGATATTATTAATGCATTGAATGAAGCAAGTAAACAAGCTGATATAATATTAATTACAGGCGGTTTAGGCCCTACTGCTGATGACATAACCAAACCACTACTATGTGAGTACTTTATTGGTAAAATGATTATGGATGAAGCAACCTTAGCTCATGTAACTGTAATTTTTGAGCGTATTCTAAAACGCCCAATGATAGAAAGAAACAGATTACAAGCAATGGTTCCAGATGTTTGTACAGTATTGAAGAATGAGAAAGGAACAGCACCAGGAATGCTATTTGAAAAAGAAAATAAAATTTTTATTGCATTACCAGGTGTTCCTCATGAAATGAAATGGATTATGGCTAATCATGTACTGCCATTGATTACTGCAAAATTTAACACCCCATATATTGCACATAAAACATTGTTAACAGCCGGTATTGGAGAAAGTTTTTTAGCAGAATTAATTCAAGAAGAAGAAAATAAATTACCTAATAATATCAAACTAGCCTATTTACCAAATTACGGAATGGTGCGTTTACGCTTATCTGCTTCTGGAAAAAATAAAGCTGAAACAGAACCAATTTTACAAGAACATTTTCAACAATTAAAAACAAAAGTTGCTCCTTATTTGGTAATTGATGAAGATATTTCTTTACAAGAAGCAGTAGGAAAAATGTTGCTTGCTAAAGGTGCTACTTTAGCTACTGCAGAAAGCTGCACAGGTGGCTACATAGCTCACCTA
>JBMLQZ010000449.1:3937-4848 GCA_049241285.1 Chitinophagaceae bacterium
CACCTACTCACGTCAATTCCTGGGTCTTCGGCATATTTTAATGGTACTGTGGTTAGCTACAACAATCAAGTTAAACAAGATTTGCTAAATGTTTCAAATGAAATATTACAAACAGTTGGTGCAGTTAGTGAGGAAACTGTAACCTTAATGGCAAAAAACGTAATGGCTATAATGAAAACAGATTATGCAATTGCTGTAAGCGGAATTATGGGTCCAGGAGGAGCTACTGTGGATAAACCAGTTGGTATGGTGTGGATAGCTGTAGCCAATAAAGAAAAAATAATTGCCAAAAGATTTGATTTTAGATTTGACAGAGAGAGAAATATTCAACTAACGGCTATTAACAGCTTAAATGAATTACGGTTATTAATTTGTGGATAACCATTGAATAACTTTCATTTTCAATATTTTACTTTTGATAGATTATGTATACTTCCTATAGTAATGATTGATTGTCTGAAATATACATTTTATAAGATAAGAAATTTAGTTAAATGAGGATGTAAGTGGGTATTTAATAATCCCATTAAATTACACGAAAGTATGGCAATAGCAGAATTGATTATGCCCAAAATGGGTGAAAGTATCATGGAAGCAACTATTCTAAAATGGAATAAGAAAGTTGGTGACCATGTGAAATTGGATGAAACGATTTTAGACATTGCAACAGATAAAGTTGACAGTGAAATACCCTCACCTTTTGAGGGTATTGTAACAGAACTATTATTTAATGTTAACGATGTAGTGCCTATTGGTTCTGTAATTGCTAAAATTGAAACTGATGTAAACGCAGTTCAAAATACAGCACCTGAACCAGAAAAAGCAGTTGTTGTACCAGTACCTACTGTTTCACAACCAGTATATACAGTACCAGAACCTATGCCTTTTGTTCCTCAACAACCCACTTATTC
>JBMLQZ010000450.1:0-2570 GCA_049241285.1 Chitinophagaceae bacterium
AAGATGTTACAGAATCTTTAGGTGCATCTAACACTGTTTCAATTTCTTTAAAAACCGAAGATAAATCTTTGGGAGAAGTTGTTGTAGTTGGTTATGGCTCAGTTAAGAAAAAAGATTTCACTGGAAGTATTGCAAGCATTAAAGGCGAAAGTTTAAGGGATATACCAGTACAAAGTTTTGATCAGGCATTAAGTGGCAAGGCTGTTGGTGTAAATGTGAGTTTACCAAATGCAGTTCTTAACAATCCTCCAGTAATAAGAATTCGTGGTATTAATTCTCTTACTGGTAGCTCTCAACCATTAATTATTATTGATGGGGTGCCAGCATTACAAGGCGATGCATCTACCAACCTTTCTGCTAATAATGCATTAGCAACTATTAATCCTGGTGATATAGATGATATACAAATTTTAAAAGATGCTTCTGCAACAGCCATTTATGGCAGTAGAGCTACCAATGGGGTAATGCTAATTACTACCAAAAAGGGCAAAAATGGAAAGGCAAAAGTGAGCTATGATTTTAGTTATGGCTGGACAAAACCTTTCAATGTTTTTGAGGTATTAAACGCTGATCAATATATTGCAACCAAAAATGAGGCTTTGGTTAATTTAAATCAGGCTAATGTAAACAGTAGTGGCCAACCAGCAGGTGCTCCATTATTTTTTGCTGGTACAATGAATGGACGTCCAATTGATACTCGTTGGGCAGATCACATATATCAAACAGGGAAACAACAAAACCATAATATAAGTGTAAGTGGCGGAAACGAAAACACCAAATATTTCTTTAGCACCAATTACAATAAACAAGATGGTATTTTACAAACCAATACATTCGAACGTATGCAGATGAGAATGAATATTGATAATAAAGTAAATGATTACTTAAAAATTGGCGGAAATCTTAATTTTAGCAGAAGTACTACATTTTCTCCAAGTACAGGTTCATTGCCTGGTGGAGCATTTGGCACTGCAGGTTCAGCTCGTTTAGCATTTGTAACAGCACCTAATGTATCACCGTATGCTGCTGATGGACGTTACAACATCATAGGTATCGATGATCCTGCACAAAGAAACAGCTTTAACCAAATTGGAAGAAACAACAACCTTACCAACTCTGGTTTTGTAAACCCTGTTATGATTAGAGATTTAAATATCATATCTTCAGAGTTGGACCAATTGGTTGCTAATGTAAATTTAGAATTAAAGTTAACAAAGGGATTGTATTACAGAAGTACATATGGTGCTAACTACCAAACTGTAGAAGATAAAACTTTTTATAATGCTTTGCATGGTGATGGAATACAAACCACAGCAACAACTGATGATGGTTTAGCGTTTAACGTAGTAGGAAAACAAAATTTTAGCAACTTTCAGAATACTTTAACATACGATTTTTCATTAGGTCAAAATAAACACAATTTTACTGTTTTAGCTGGCCATGAAGAAAATAAGTTTACAATAAACCGTTGGGGTGGTAGTCGTCAATCTTTGGCAGATAATTTCTTTAATGAATACCAAGGAGGTTTTACAACAAATAATAACCCTGTTGGTAACTTTATTAGCGAAAATTATATTTTATCCTTTTTTGGTAGAATTAATTACAATTACAAAAACAAATATTATTTTACCTCAAATATTCGTAGAGACGGATATTCAGCATATTCAGATGGAAAAAAATGGGGTACTTTTTATGGAGCTAGTGTTGCTTATGCTATCTCTGAAGAAAATTTCTGGAAAAATAGCAGATTAGGTAAAACTTTTGAAAATGTAAAACTTCGTGGAAGCTGGGGTAAAGTAGGTAGTGTTTCTGCTATTACTAACTTTGCTTCTTTAAGTACATTTAGCCCTGCACAATATGGTCTAGGAAACGCTTCGTTATTCTTTTCTCAAGCAGGCAACAATAATATTCAATGGGAGAATAGTGAAAAATTAGATATTGGACTTAACTTTAGTGTATTTAAAGGAAGAGTTAACGTTGAATTTGGTTATTATAATACTAAATTAACAGATTTAATTATCCCAATCCCACTTCCAACATCAATGGGTGTTCCAAACAGTTCAATTGAAGGAAATGCAGCTGTTATGGTAAACAGAGGAATTGAGTTTAGCATTAATGCAAGAATTATAGATAAAAAAGACTTTCGTTGGAATGTTGGTTTCAACTTTGCAACACAATATAACGTTGTTAATGAATTAGCCCCAGGTGTTCCTGACTTAGTTGGAATTACAGGTTTAGAACGTACAAATATTACTAGAGTCGGTAATCCTGTGGGGGCTTTATTCCTTGTTAAAAGCAATGGTGTTGATCCTACAACGGGTAGAAGAATCTTAGTAAATGCTGCTGGCAGAGAAGTATTGTTTGATTTTTCTAATCCAGTAGCCGCTAATAGATGGACATTTAGAGATAATGGTTTAGTTGCACCTGCAATAGACCTTGCGAGAGATGGAATAATTGCAGGCAATGCAACACCAACTCTTTTTGGTGGTTTTCAAAGTAATATCAATTGGAAACAGTTTGATTTTGGAATTGATATGTATTTTAGTTTTGGAAATCAAGTATATTTTGGT
>JBMLQZ010000450.1:2580-3088 GCA_049241285.1 Chitinophagaceae bacterium
GGCTTATTAGACCAACGTTTCTGGAATAATACAACAGAAGTTTTAAATAGATGGAAAAAACCAGGTGATATCAGTAATGTTCCAAGAATAGTGTTTAATGATAATATTTCAAATGGTAGTGCATTACCAATGACAGCTAATATGTTTAGTGGTGATTTTGTAAGATGCCGCTCTTTAACATTTGGTTATTCGGTACCAACAAAAATTATGGAGAAAGTAAAAATTAGTTCTGCTCGTTTTTATGTTCAAGCTTTTAATCCATTTATTATTACTAAGTACCCAGGAGCAGACCCAGAAATTTCTTCAAATGGAGCAAATGCATTAACTCCAGGTGTTGATAGAAATACTATAGGACAAGCTCGTACAATAACTGTTGGTATTAATGTAGGTTTCTAAATTTCGAACATTTTAAAATTAAAAAATGAAATATTTAAATAAAAAATCAATTTTTGTTTTCGCAAGTGCAGCAACTTTTATGTTTAGCTCTTGTCGCAAAGAATCTTTAAAC
>JBMLQZ010000451.1:0-3345 GCA_049241285.1 Chitinophagaceae bacterium
TTAGATTATTTCTTTGCTGGTTTCGATACTAATTTAAAACCTGGTACAAACGATAAAGTAAGCATGAGCGAATTATGTAAAACTGGAGGATTTATTGATGCGAATGCAGCTATTCTTGTAGCAGAAAAACTAAGCAAACAAGTAACAGAAAAACCGAAAGAAGCACCGTTACCAAAGTCTACTTTTAAGAATATAAAACCTAAGCAATAGTTTTATGGCAAGACCAAAATCAGGTGATTATGGCGATTTTTATGCAGGTTATATTCAAGCAACCGAACCTGCAAATTCAATTCATGAATTGATACAAACATTTAGCCAAGACATCAATAATTTTTATGCTAATTTACCTGAAGAAAAAGCCGACTATCGTTATGAAGATAGTAAGTGGAGTATAAAACAGCTATTACAACACATAATTGATGCAGACAGAATATTTGGATTTAGAGCACTCACTTTTGCTAGAAAAGATGTAGTAAATCTTGTAGGTTTTGATGAAAATGCTTACGCAGAAAATGCAGATGGTAGTGAAAGAACCTTAACTGATTTAAAAGAAGAATTGTTGAGTTTAAGAAAATCAACCGATAAACTTTTGCAATCATTTTCAGAGCAACAATTAAACGAGAAAGGCATAGCAAGTAATCATTCAATTTCTGTAAATGCCCTATGTTTCATTATTTATGGGCATTTATTGCACCACAAAAAAATACTTACAGAAAGATATCTATAAATGCAAAAGCGTTCTTATGAATAACTACAAGAACGCTTTTGCTTTCTATCAATAAACCAACTTCTAAGTAACATTTTGAATAAATGCATCAAAAGAAGAAATTCCAATCATTTTATCGCTAATAAACCCTTCAGCATATTTTACACCTATTCGCTTTCCTAATAACATAGCTCTAGCTGTAACAGATTCTAAAAACTGTGGTGAAGAAATATATGTTTGAGGTTCAGAATTGTCT
The DNA here is from genome assembly GCA_049241285.1 of Chitinophagaceae bacterium. GTDB lineage: Bacteria > Bacteroidota > Bacteroidia > Chitinophagales > Chitinophagaceae > Parasediminibacterium. The sequence continues at coordinate 963 of JBMLQZ010000451.1, forward strand.
TGACTGTTAAATTGTGTAGTGTAACATAAGATAGATTCAATTTTTTTTGCATAAAAATCACTAATGTCTACAACAAAATTAGGTTGTAAAAATCTATCTTGAATGTAATGAAATACATATTTGGGTCTCCAAGCCTCTTGATGTTTTTCTTCATCAATTGTTTCGATCTTTCTTAATCCAGCTAAAAATGCAGCTTCATTCACTAATCTCGAACTTCTTCCATGATCTGGATGACGATCTTCTGGTGCATTACATAAAACAATTTCAGGTTGATAACGCCTTATTGCTTGAATAACTTTCCTTTGATGATATTCGTTATTTTCAAAAAATCCATCAGCCATTTTTAAATTTTCCCTAACAGATACACCCAATACTTTAGCAGCATTTGCTGCTTCTGTATACCTTGTACCAATGGTTCCTCTAGTACCTAACTCACCTTGAGTTAAGTCAATAATTCCCACTTTTTTTCCTTCTGCAATAGCAGACAAAATGGTTCCACTACATCCTAATTCAACATCATCTGGATGAACACCAAATGCCAAAATATCTAGTTTCATATTCACATTTTTCAGAAAATTGAACTTATTTAAAAGCTATCAATTGTTTTATCTAGTAGGTACATAAAAAAAGTTCCACTAAAGTAAGTGGAACTTTTCTATAATAGTTAATGCAATTATGCTTTTTTAGCATAACGCTTGTTAAATTTATCGATACGACCTGCAGTATCAACCAATACATTTTTACCAGTATAAAAAGGGTGAGATGTATTTGAAATCTCTAATTTAATTACTGGATATTCTTTACCGTCTTCTTCCCAAACAGCAGTTTCTTTTGTATTTGCTGTTGATTTGCTTAAAAATTGTGTGCCATTACTCATGTCTTTGAAAATTACAAAACGGTAATTAGCTGGATGGATACCTTTTTTCATAAATGATTTTTTTAAGGCCATACGGATTTTGCCGTATGATTAAATAATTTGGATTGCAAATGTATGTGTTTTTTACTAAATTGATGATATATTTTATTCTATTTACTAATTAAATAAATAGAATATGGTTCATTACGATTTCATGTTTTCAAATTGTAACGGGAAACCCAAATTTGCAGATCTACAAGCTGCTATCACTTCTTGTAAATCATCAATTTTTTTTCCAGTAACTCTTACAATATTATCCATAATAGCTGCCTGTACTTTAAAACCTTGATCTTTAATTAATTTTACCAACTTTTTAGCATCATCTTGTTTTAGTCCGTTTTTTACAGAAACTTCTTTTTTCATCACTTTCCCACTTGGATAGGCATCTTTTTCAAAGTCAAAAGCATTTGCATCAATTCCTTGTTTCATACTTCTACTAATTAAAACATCAATTATCTGTTTCAATTTCATATCACTATCTGCTTCTAAACTTACTATATAATCTTTTTTGTTAAGTGCAATTACAACGTGGCTATTTTTAAAATCGAACCGATTATCTATTTCTTTTTTTACGGTATTAATTGCGTTATCTAATGTTTGTAAATCAACCTTACTGGCAATATCAAAAGATGGCATATACTAATTTTTTGCAAATATAATTAGAGTATCATGTTGCTGAAATTCTATTTTTATTTGTGTAATTATATAAAAACTGTAATACAATTACTACATAATTAAGGCTAATTACACTATCTACTAAGAAATAGTATACAACTACTTTTGCAAAGGTTATACATCCAATCCCCCGTTTAAAAATTACCAATATCCTCCAATACACTTTCTGTTAGAATTACCACATTTATTAATTAGATGTGGTAATTCTGATGATTTATTTTAAAAAAATTCCTTTTGCAAAAGAAAATTAAAGTTTTACTAATTGATGATTCGCATACTATTTTACATAGAATGCAACATCTTTTAAGTGAAATTGGATGTGTACAATCAATTAAAACTGCAGACAATGCTTTTGATGGTTGGACGTTGTTTTTGAGTAATGAACCTGAAATTGTATTACTAGATATTCATATGCCCAAAAAAAATGGTGTAGAACTTTTAAAAGAAATAAAACAACATCGTAGCAATATTCACGTGGTTATGATTACTAACGAATCAATGGAATGCTACAAGCCTACTTGTTTAAAATATGGTGCCGATTTTTATTTAGATAAAACAAATGATTTTGAAAAAATTACAGCTATTATTGACCATATAGCAATTTATTTTTAGCCGTTTTTTATACGTTTCAACTATTTTTTTAACTTGTTCTGGTGTTTTTTTCATTTTAACCTATCATTCTTTTCCACTCAACGGTTTTGACTGGTAAATTAAAATTTTCAGTAAACCATTTTTTAAACGGTTCTTCCCATTTATCACTAAAATATGCGATTAGTCTATCGTCATAAGGAT
>JBMLQZ010000452.1:0-6314 GCA_049241285.1 Chitinophagaceae bacterium
CTATTGCTTGGCCTTTTTCGTTATATACTACATAGGTATTTTCTTGTAACGGATTGAAAGTAAATGCAGCTACTGTAAGCATATTTTAATGTGTTAAGACTTTTTATGAATGAAATACCTAATTTTAACAGTGTTTCAACGAATGTTAATTTGATAGAAATTTGAAAGAAGTATTTTTACCAGATTAAAATATCAAAGCTGAACAAAAATACTGGCTTTAATTTATAAGAACCGACAGCAGTTATGCAAAAAACAATATTTAAAAGGTTGCTGATAATACTTGTGGTATTTATTTTACCTAGTGTGCTTATTGCACAAGTAAATACAGTAACCTACGGAAAAAACAGATTGCAGTTTAAAAAATTCAAATGGAAATTTTATCAATCGCCTAATTTTAATACTTACGTATCTCAAGGTGGTGTTGAATTAGGAAAATTTGTTGCTCAAGTTGCCGAAGAAGAATTGCCAAGTTTAGAAGGTTTTATTGAATACTCTTTGCAAAAGCGAACCAACATAATTGTATACAATACCTACGATGATTATAAGCAAAGTAATATAGGACTAGGCATTGACTGGCAAAACTCTGGTGGTGTTACCAAATTTGTAAATAACAAACTAGTGGTGTATTTTGATGGTAACCATACCAATTTAAAAAATCAAATAAGAGAAGGTATTGCTAGAGTTTTATTGGAAAGTTTATTATTTGGAGAAGATATAGGTGAATTTGCAAGTAATCAAGCGTTATTAGACTTACCAAAATGGTTAACCGATGGATACGTAGCATATGCAACAGAACCATGGAATACCAAATTAGATGATGAATTAAAAAGTGAAATACTAAGTGGCAACTACAATACTTTTTATCAATTTGCTTATGTAAAGCCCTATTTAGCTGGTCATGCATTTTGGCACTATATAGCTGAAAAATACAATGCAGAAAACGTAACTTATTTTTTATACTTAGCAAGAATTTACAAGAACTTAAATAAAGCTTCTAATAAAATATGTAAGAAGAAGTTTAAAGAAGTGCTTTCTGAGTTTTTAACGTATCAACAAGATAAATATTACAAAGATATTCGTCAACGAAAAAATGCTCCTAAAGGCGTTTTAAGTGTAACAGAAGATGTTTCGAAAGATGATTTTTTTCGATTCCAAGCAAATCCAAATCCTAGAAACAACAATTATGCAGTTGTTGAATTTAGTAAAGGTGTATACAAAGTAAAATTGGTTGAAAATTTTTACCAAACCACTATACTTTTAAACAAAGGGGTATTAACGCTACAAGGAGATATCAATCCAAACTATCCCATTTTAGCTTGGGATACAAAAGGCACCAAATTATTGGTGATATATTGGGAAACCGGTAAAACAAAAATGTTTATTTATGATGTAATTGCTCGTTATAAAAAGAACAAACAAGTGATTGATAATTTCGATCAAATATTAGATGCTTCATTCATGTTAGATCCTAATAGCCTAGTATTAAGTGCTGTTAAAAACGGACATTCAGACATTTACACTTATAAAATTGAAGAACAAAAAGTTACCCAAATTACCAACGATATTTATGACGATTTAAATCCAACCTTTGTTTCATTTCCAAATAGATCTGGTATCATTTTCTCATCTAACAGACCAGGAAATAACGCCCCAAATAGTGATACCGTTTTACCAAGCAGATATCGTTTTAATATTTTTTTAGTAGATATTTTAAACAATACTGCCACTAAACAAGTAGCACAATTAACCAACTTAAAATTTGGAAACGCAACTAGCCCTATGCAATACAATACCAATCACTTCACATTTGCAAGCGACGAAAATGGTATTAATAATAGATGGGCTGGCTTTTTCTCAACACAAAGAAATGGCTTAGATACGTTGTATTATGTTGGTGAAGATTTACTAAGAAATCCAAGCCCTAAAGAGTTAGATTCTACATTAGTAGCATGGCAAAAACAAGAACCAGACTCTGTAAGCTATTTTCAAGTATATAAAGATTCTACTTATACATTTCCAATTACCAACTATCAAAGTTCATTATTAGAAACTAGAACAGCTGGCAACAATGGACAAGTAAGCGAAACAAGACGTGAAGGCGATTATAAGTTTTTATACAAACTAAAAGTAAATGAAGATGCTTTAAGAAAAAGAAACGTTCAAGCAAAGCCTACAGAATACATGAAACGTTTAATGCTACAGTCAAAAACTGTAACAGGTAGTGCTACGGAATATAATAACAATAACAAGAAAGATACAGCTACTAAAACAGAAAACTTTTTTCAAAACGAATTTGAAAACGATAAGCAAGATTCTGTAATTGCAGCATTAGTAAAAGAATTAAAAGAGCCAGCTAAAATAACAGCATCTAATTTAAGCAAAAGCAAATTGTTTAATTATGGTTTAAAGTTTAGCACCGATTATGCTTTAGCAGGTATTACCAATAATATATTAATCAACAGATATCAACCATATAGTGGCAATGGACCTATTCAACTTAACAATGGTAGCGATTTGAACTGGAGCTTTAGATTTGGCATTAGTGATGTTATGGAAGACATTAAGTTTATTGGTGGTTTACGTTTCAGCGAGAACTTTTCTGATAAAGATGTGATGTTTTCTTTTCAAAATTTCAGAAAACGTTTAGACTATGGTTTTACATACTATAGAAGCACTATTTCTAACTATTTTTCTACTGGTGATTATCCTAATAAACTATTTACCAATTTGTATCAAGTAAATCTTTCTTATCCATTAAATGAAGTAAAAAGTTTTAGGGCAACCATGGCTTTTAGAAACGATAGAGGTGTTTTAAGAGCAGTAGATCAACCATCTTTAGAAGCACCAGATTTTGTTTCGAAATATGCATTAGCAAGATTTGAGTATGTGCATGATAATACATTAAACCCTACACAAAATATTTGGTTGGGATTACGCTATAAAATTTACTTCGATTTAAACACCCCTGTTGGTGCTTCTGCATCTGAAATTGGCAATACGTATAACATTGGTTTTGATGCTAGAAAGTATACACAGATTTATAGAAACTTTATTTGGGCTGTTAGAGCTGCTGCAGATTTTAGTTGGGGTAAAGAAAAAATTATTTATTACTTAGGTGGTGTAGATGGTTGGATAAACCCTCGTTTCAATTTTAATAATGTACCTCAAGATCCTAGCTATGCTTTTCAAAGCTTAGCAGTAAACATGCGTGGCTACAATCAAAATATTGCTAATGGTAATAATGCTTTTGTAATTAATAGCGAATTAAGATTACCAGTATTTTCTACCCTATTGAATAAGCCAATTAATAATGCCTTTTTAAGAAACTTTCAACTAGTGCAATTTATAGATTTAGGGACAGCTTGGAATGGTACTTATAATGGAATTAAAAGGCCATCTGAAGTAGCAACACAACAGGGTAATCCTATTACTGTTAGAATTGATGCTGGTGGCTTAGGTCCATTTGCTGGTGGTTATGGATTTGGTGCAAGAAGTACGCTTTTAGGGTATTTTATGAAAATAGATGCCGCTTGGCCAATGAAAGGAATTTTTAAGGGTAAACCATTTTGGTATTTTGCTTTAGGATTCGACTTTTAATTGTTACTTATTATATTTTTCAAAAGCCATTGCAATTGCAGTGGCTTTTTTTATGAACGAAAATTACCTACGAATTATAAAAATCAATTTTTACTTTCGCTGCAATGCTTATGAATGTATTGAATTCATTAAAATATAAAATACTACTGCCCTTATGTTGCTGTTTGTTACTAAACTTATCTTGTTTGGTAGCCCAAAAAAAAGTAATTCCACAAAGCTTAATTTGGTTAGGATGGAATGAAACCATTGAATTTAAAAACAATTGGTATTTAAATACAGAAATAGAAAATAGAACATTTATTCTTCCCACAAATGCCCAACATCAGTTACTTGTAAGAAGCCATATTCATAAAACCATACAAGAAAAAAAATGGGATTTTTCTGCAGGCATGTGCATTTTTTTAAACAGTCCAAACAATCCTAATGCAATTGAAAAGCTTGTTGTACCTGAATTACGGCCACATGTAGAGGTAATTAGAAGAAATTATTTTAAGCAAAAAACAATTGAACAAAGGCTAAGAATTGAAGCCCGTTTTTTTCATTCAACCAATGCTGATAGAAGTGTATTAGAAGATGGTTTTCAATTTAGCAATTATAGAATTCGTTATAAATGCCAGTTTGTTTTTCCGATTATTCGTATTTCGAAACAAATGATGGTTAAGGGTAAGTTGAATGATGAAATGCATCTACATTTTTCTGGAAAAACGGTTAGCCATTTCGATCAAAATAGAATTTATGCTGGTGTTACAGTTGAAACTTCACCAAAGTTTTCTATAGATATTGGATACATGAATTGGTATCAGTTTCAATCATACCAAACATTTTACAATAGAGATATTTTTCGGCTTGGCTTTAGCCATAAATTTAGTTTATCTAAATAAATATTCGCTTATTATATAAGCATAAAAAAAGTGTAACCAATTATTAGTTACACTTTTAAAAAAATGATTGAATATATTATCTATTCATACTTGCTAAAAACTCTTCATTGCTCTTTGTGCCTTTCATACGTTTAAGCAATTCGTTCATTGCTTCTTCTGTATTCATATCATTAATATACAAACGCAAAATATTCATACGAGATAAAACATCTTTATCTAACAATAAATCGTCACGTCTTGTACTTGAAGCCACAAGATCAATAGCTGGGAAAATTCTACGGTTTGCTAAGCGTCTGTCAAGCTGCAATTCCATGTTACCGGTTCCTTTAAATTCTTCAAAAATAACCTCATCCATTTTACTACCGGTTTCAATAAGGGCAGTTGCAAGTATGGTTAATGATCCACCATTTTCAATTTTACGAGCCGCACCAAAAAATTGTTTTGGTTTTTGCATAGCATTAGCTTCAACACCACCACTTAATACTTTACCACTAGCAGGTGCTACGGTATTGTGTGCTCTTGCTAAACGTGTTATACTATCTAATAAAATAACTACATCATGACCACATTCTACAAGTCTTTTTGCTTTTTGCAAAGCCATTGTAGAAACCTTTACATGCTTTTCAGCAGGCTCATCAAAAGTGCTGGCAATTACTTCACCATTAACACTTCTTTCCATATCTGTTACTTCTTCTGGTCTTTCATCAATCAATACCACCATTAAATAACATTCAGGATGGTTAGCAGCAATTGCATTGGCTACTTCTTTCAACAACATGGTTTTACCCACTTTTGGTTGAGCCACAATTAAGCCACGTTGCCCCTTACCTATTGGCGTAAACAAATCGATAATTCTAGTGCTATAATTTGATGGAGAAGTAAATAAATTTAATTTTTCGAAAGGAAATAATGGCGTTAAATAATCGAACGGAACTCTATCTCTTACTTCATCTGGTCTTTTACCATTAATACCATCCACCTTTAATAAAGCAAAGTATTTTTCACCTTCTTTTGGTGGTCTTACTGTACCAGAAACGGTATCTCCAGTTTTTAATCCAAATAATTTTATTTGACTTGGAGAAACATACACATCATCTGGAGAACTTAAATAATTGTAGTCTGAAGAACGTAAAAATCCATATCCATCAGGCATCATTTCTAAAACACCTTCACCTGCAATAATTCCATCAAATTCAATATTAAAAACAGGCTCACGTCTAAAATTCTGACGTTGAGGCATTGGTTGTGTTTCTGTAGTTACTATGGTTTCACCTTCTTGTGGCACCTCACCTTCTTCTTTAGGTTGTGTTTCTGTGCTAGCAGGCTTATGATGCATCATTTGCTCAGTAGCTTGTAGCATTTGTTCTGCCAAGCTTAATTGCTTTGCATCTTCTTCATTTAATTCGTTTGATGTATTAGCAATAGGTTGTGATGGCTTCGCTTTTTTAGCTCCTTTAAATCTATTATTTGTTTTTTCTGCTTTGTTGATATTCTGTGCAGATTCTACTGCATTGGTTTCTGCTGCTGTATTATTCGATTCAATTGGTAACTCTTGCTGCATTACTTCTGCTTCTTCTACTCCATTGCTAGTAGTAGTTTTTACAGTAATTGCTTTACGAGTTCTTGGTTTACGCTGTTGTTTGGCATCATCATTTTGATCGCCATTTTTTACCGCTTGTTTATCGAGAATTCTATAAATCAAATCTTGTTTAGCAAGATCTTTATAATCTTTTAAATTTAATTGTTCTGCTACATCAAATAGTTCAGGAACTAACATGTCATTTAATTGCGAAATGTCGTACATAGGTATTAATTAGAGGAATAACTTGAGGTTAA
>JBMLQZ010000453.1:0-1309 GCA_049241285.1 Chitinophagaceae bacterium
GGTTTAATGCTGTTTTCTGCATGTTGCCATCTATTATAAAACCAAAGCGTTGGTAATACAGTTATTGGAGCTGCCTCTTTATATTGGTTACTGATAGAAATTTTAATAAAAATATCATCAGCACTTTGTTTGGCGTAAGTGACTTTTACATCAAAATATTGGTTGTGTTCAAAAACATCGGTATCTAATATTTCAAATTCTGGGTCAAATTTCCCTCTTCGTTTATTTTCTTTTACTAACTCTTCGTAAGGAAATGCCTTTTGAGGATATTTATACAAATATTCCATATAGTAATGGCTGGGAATATTGTCTAAGTAGTAATACAATTCCTTTACATCTTCTCCATGATTTCCTTCGCTGTTACCTAATCCAAATAAGCGTTCTTTTAAAATAGGGTCTTTTCCATTCCATAAAGCAATGGCAAAACAGAGATTTTGAAAATAATCGGTAATACCAGCAATACCATCTTCACCCCATTTATAAGCTCTACTAGCAGCATGGTCGTGTGGAAAATAATTCCAAGCATCGCCATTATGGCCATAGTCTTCTCTAACAGTTCCCCATTGGCGTTCACTGAGGTAGGGCCCCCAATGTTCCAATGCTACAGGTTTTTTGGCATTTACGGCTAGTCTTTGGTGTTCTGCTGTCATATAATACTTTTACACTATCACTTTACTAGGTGGCAATATACAATGTTTCGTTGAGGGTTTAAAAATTCAAGTTTGTGATAGATATACTACATTAAAAACTAAGCTTTAAGCAATTATAAGTCTACAACCTCAAATAATATAATTTACTTGTTGCGATATTCGTTCATTAAGAAAGCCATTTTATTGGTTGTAAAAGTTCACTAGTATTAATAGGCGTGTTAGCTTAAACAAAAAAAGAATAGAATTTTATATTTTTTAATTAATTCTATGTTTAATATGTTTTTTTATAACAAATATTTGAAAATCAAGATGATAAGATGGTTGAGTTTCTATATTTTATTTTTGTTAATTCTAATGAATCAGCCGGTTATAATTAAAAAAAGTTTAAAAACTCACATTTGTTAGTTGTTCGAAAAGAAGTCTTTATGACTATATTTGCCTTATTCCACTAAAACTGCTATGAATTGCCTTATATTGAGTTTGTATTTGGCAATGAATTTATTTTCTATGCAAATAAAACAAAGAGATTGATGATAATAATTTAGGTGTACTGATTAGATTGCTAGTCTTGCACCTTTTTTTATTTCAAGAAATAGCTATTAGAAGGATTGTAAATGTAATAATGATTGGTATGGAATTGATTGTTCAATTCCAAGTTG
>JBMLQZ010000454.1:0-2952 GCA_049241285.1 Chitinophagaceae bacterium
AAACATATATCTCCGCCTAATCAAAATCCACAATAAACTCTGGTAGATGTAAATTATTGGGAAACTTAACACGACTATGTTGTTCTAGTTTATTTTAGATCGTTTAGTGGTAGACATGATGAATTAGTTGGTTTATCAACCATCAACTCAAGATTTGGCAGATAAATCTTTTACTGTTGTTATTTAGTGGCATTTTTAAGTTTGGCATAATCTATAACCAATTAACAAAAAGCTTTTACACCAACATGTAATTTACTATCATCTATAAAAAAATCAGGTGTATGATGTGGAGCTGCATTATCTGAATTGGTGCCTACAGGCATTCCACCTAAAAAGAAAAAGAAGGCAGGAACCTTTTCGCAATAAAAAGAAAAATCTTCTGCACCGGTTGTCCAATAGGGTTCATAAATATAATTTTTTCCGGCATCTTTTTCTAAACTTGGTAACATCGTTTTCACTAGTTCTGGAGTGTTGTAAGTCACTAAAGTTTTGGTATCAATTAGTGTTTCAGCCCTTGCAACACTTGCCTCTGCAATTTTACTTACAGTAAGTTTTATTTTTTCATGTACTTCTTTTTTATTCCTATTGATAAATGAATTTTCAGACTTTAGAAGACAGCAATAAAAAAAGCCTATTAACAAGAATTGTAGAATAGGCTTTTGATAGCGTTCTTTTGAATTTTTTAGAAATTATTCATTCCTATATTGTATGAAAATTGTTGTGAAATTTTATTTCTGTACTTCATTGGTAAAATGAAATTGAATATCTGGATTGTTAGAAATTTCTGTATTTAAAAACCACTCACTTTGAGCTAAATAAACAGGATTACCATCTTTATCAGCAGCACTATTTTGTTGTTTAAAACGTAAAAAATCGTCTAATTTTTTTGCATCGTTACTGGTTAACCAACAAGCTTTGTAAAAAGGCATGGTTCTAAACTCACAAGCAGCACCATATTCTTGCAATAATCTATATTGTATAACTTCAAATTGTAAATCACCTACACAACCAATAATTTTTTTATTGCCACCAAACTGTGTAAATAATTGAGCAACACCTTCATCTGTTAACTGACTAATTCCTTTTTCTAGCTGTTTTGTTTTCATTGGATCTTTATTCACCAACTCTTTAAATATTTCTGGTGAAAATGTAGGAATTCCGGTAAAATAAAAATCTTCTCCTTCGGTTAATGTATCTCCAATTTTAAAGTTACCAGTGTCGAACAGCCCTACAACATCGCCTGGATATGCGTCTTCAATTACATCTTTACTTATAGCTAAAAAAGAATAAGGATTGCTAAAACGTATGTCTTTATTTAAACGCACATGATGAAAGTATTTGTTACGTTCAAACTTGCCGCTACATACTCTTAAAAAAGCAATTCTATCTCTATGTTTAGGATCGAGATTTGCATGAATTTTAAAAATAAAACCACTGAATTTATCTTCACCAACACTTAAAGTTCTTACAGTAGTTGCTCTACTTCTTGGTACAGGAGCTATTCTAATAAAAGTGTCTAACATTTCTTGAACTCCAAAGTTATTAACTGCACTACCAAAAAAAACTGGAGCCACTTTTCCACTTAAATAATCTGCTACTTTTAATTCGCCATAAACGCCATCAATTAATTCTACATCTTCTCTTAATTGAGCAGCATCTCTATCTCCAATTTTGGCATCTAAAATAGGGTTGTTTAAATCTTCAATTGAAACAGTATCATCTTCTTCACCTTTGGTGCTTGCAGTAAATAGGCGTAAGCTTTTATTATCTAAATCATATACGCCTTTAAAGTCTTTACCACTATTAATTGGCCAAGTCATTGGATGCAATGATAATTTTAATTCGTTTTCTACTTCTTCCAATAAATCAAAACGATTTTTACCATCTCTATCCATTTTATTTACAAAAACAATCACTGGTGTATCTCTCATTCTACATACTTCCATCAATCTACGAGTTTGATCTTCCACACCATTTACACTATCAATAACCAATATTACAGAGTCAACAGCAGTTAATGTTCTATAAGTGTCTTCAGCAAAGTCTTTGTGACCAGGCGTATCTAATAAATTAATTAAAAAGCCTTCATATTCAAAAGTCATTACGCTGGTTGCAACACTAATACCTCTTTGGCGTTCAATTTCCATAAAGTCACTAGTTGCATGCTTTTTTATTTTGTTACTTTTTACAGCTCCAGCAGTTTGAATAGCACCACCAAATAATAATAATTTTTCTGTTAAAGTAGTTTTACCAGCATCTGGGTGAGAAATGATGGCAAAGGTTTTACGCCTATTGATTTCTTTTTCGAATTTCATTATTTGAAACGTTAATGATACTAATCTGTTATTAAAAGTGGGCAAAAGTAAGCATTACATAAAGATGAGTTTAGGCTATTTGCTTAAAGATTTGAATTAAAGCTTGTTTGTTTCCATTAAAAATGGTGTGATAGTATATTTTCTTCAACAAAATGGTGTGTAAACTTATTACATTTAAGCCCAATAATCATTCAATATATGTATTATAGCGATTACTTGCATTTGCATAAAATATTAGACAGTCAGCATCCTGTAAGTTTTGAAAAAGAAAACCATTCGGCTCATGACGAAATGTTATTTATTATCATTCATCAAGCATATGAGTTGTGGTTTAAACAAATTTTGTATGAATTAGATTTTGTAAGTTCTGTATTTAAAAAGCAATTAATTAATGATAATAGTGAAGATTTAAACTTAGTTAGACATAGATTACAAAGGGTGATTAAAATTCTTGGATTACTCAATGAACAAATTGGCATTTTAGATACCATGACTCCTTTGGATTTTTTAGAGTTTAGAAATTTATTAACTCCTGCATCTGGTTTTCAAAGTGTTCAATTTAGATTAATTGAATCGAAATTAGGTTTACAATTGCCAAACAGACATCAGGCTGATTATTATAAACGTATGAATGAAG
>JBMLQZ010000455.1:0-3706 GCA_049241285.1 Chitinophagaceae bacterium
AGAAAGTATTTATGCATTTGAAAAAGCTATTTTCTCAGTAAAAGTTCAGCAAAATATTTATACGTTTAATGAATATTGTAAGCAATTTGCTACGCCATTTTTAGATGTTGTTAGTGGCATTTTTTATTTGTCATGGGTACCTGTTCCATTAGCATTTTCTGCCTATCTTTTTTTCAAAAGAAGAATAGCTTTTTTTCACTTTGCACTTACCTTTTTTCTTGTTAATTTAATTGGCTTTGTTATTTATTACATATATCCAGCTGCACCACCTTGGTATGTTCAGCAACATGGGTTTCAATTTATTGCAAATACACCAGGTAATGTTGGTGGTTTAGAACGTTTTGATGCTTTCTTTAACATCCGTTTGTTTCATGATATGTACGAGAAGAATTCCAATGTATTTGCTGCCATGCCTTCGTTACATTCTGCATTTCCGGTAATTGTTTTATTTCATGGAATTAAAAATAAATACAAATACATCAACGTATTTTTTGCAACTACAATGTTAGGAATTTGGTTTGCTGCAGTTTATACTAGTCATCATTACGTAGTAGATGTTTTGGCAGGAATTGTTTGTGCAATAACAGCAATACTCTTATTTGAGAAAGTTTTATTAAAAACAACTTGGTTTAACAAGTTTATAGACAGATATATGAAGGTTACGGAGTAATTAAAAAAACTCCGTAACCTTTTAAATAGCTTATAAATCTTTCAGTAATTCTTTAAAAATAGTGGTAAGCTTTGGTTCGGCTTCTTTCGCTGCTTGTAATACTTCTTCATGTGTAATGGTATTTTCATCTTCCCTTATCCCTAAATCGGTAATTACACTCATAGCAAAAACCTTCATACCACAATGTACTGCAGCAATAGTTTCTTGAACAGTACTCATACCAACTGCATCTCCACCAACTGCTTTTATTAATAAATATTCTGCTCTTGTTTCAAAAGTAGGACCAGTAACCCCAACGTATACACCTTGCTTTACTTCAATATGATTAGCTTTAGCAATAACAATAGCTTTAGCAATTAAATCTTTATTATACGGTTCACTCATATCAGGAAAACGTGTTCCTAATTCCTCAACATTAGGACCTAATAAAGGATTAATAGTAAAGAAGCTAATATGATCTTTAATAATCATTAAATCACCTACCTTAAAATCAGGATGCACACCACCAGAAGCATTAGAAAGCAATAAGGTTTCAACACCCAACATTTGCATAACTCTTACAGGATAAGAAACTTGTTGTGGTGTATAACCTTCATAATAATGAAAACGACCACTCATTACTACCACCTTTTTTCCACTCAATTCACCAAAAATTAATTTACCACCATGTCCAAGAACTGTACTTACTGGAAAATGAGGAATATCTTGATAAGCAATTTCTTTTTCAGAAATAATTTCGGTAGCAAAATTTCCCAGACCACTACCTAAAATCACACCAACTTTAGCATTAGAAGTAAACTGGCTTTTAATAAATGCAACAGTTTCTTGTAATTGACTGTATAACAAACTCATAAATAATAATTAAGGGGGCAAATATAGGCTTAGCTGCCAAATAAAAAGGCTGCAATCTTTCGATTACAGCCTTTATAGTTAGGTTAAGAGTATATACTTATGCAATACGCTTTACGTTAACGGCATTTAAACCTTTACGGCCTTCTTGCACGTCAAACTGAACTTTGTCATTAGCTTCGATTTGATCAATCAAACCGTTAGCATGTACAAAAGTTTCTTTGCTAGATTCATCATGCTTAATGAAACCAAACCCCTTTTCTTCATTGAAGAACTTTACAGTTCCTGTAATTTTTGTGTCCATTGTAAAATTGTAAATAATTGATAAAGTGCAAATGTAACCTATAAAAGCTGCCCCACCTAATTAATTAAATTTTTGTTCTAATATATATGTTTATAAAAATGAAAATGTTTTGAGAAAACCCAATGTTGAATCGCTTTTGTATTCTTTGCTTTATGTGTAACAATTACCTAAAATGTTATAGGAAAAATATAAAACATCCACTTTAAATGGATACTTATTATAGTTAACAGAATAATTAATCGGCAATTTTAACTGAGCTAAAAAACTTGTCTTTTTCTGCTTTATTGGCTTTATCTCCTTCTGTGTAATACAGTGCTACACTATACGATTTGTAGAAAATAGTCATTAAATACATTTTAATTTTTTTACCATCTTTCGCCATTTCAATGGTGTAATTATATACATGGTATTTATCTTGAAGCATAGAATAACTCTCATCCAAAATAGTGCTATTAGCCATTTTACCAACCATACCACCTTTAAACTGATCTTTAAATTCTTGTGTAGGAACTAAAGTAGCTAACATATTTTCATCTAATCCAAAAGGTGTAAAATCAATACTCATCAACATTAAAACAGAACTGTCTGCCGATTTACAAACTTGCATATTTTGGCCACCTCTATTTTCTGTTGTAGGTGTTACTGGCATTTGAGCCGTTACTTTTTCCATTACCTGAATGGTTTTCCATGCATCTTGTGCAAAAGAAAGTGCTGCAAAAAATACAGCAATAAATAGTATTGTTATTTTTTTCATAGAATGAAGATAAAGGCAGCAACTTATACTTTAGTAAACTGTTTGAATTAATATAAATACTTAATCATTATTTTGCAATTATGAAGAAGAAGCTTACTCAGCAAAAAGAAGAAAAAATCATTTTAATTACCAACGACGATAGCATTGCTGCACCAGGCATTAAAGCATTAGCAGAAGCTGTGAAAGACTTAGGTAGAATTGTAATTGTTGCACCAGATAAACCTCAAAGTGGAATGGGACATGCCATTACCATTGGAAACCCAATAAGATTACAAAAAAGTTTTTTGATAGAAGGGGTTGAAGCCTATACTTGTAGTGGAACACCAGTTGATTGTGTAAAGCTTGCTGTAGATAAAATTTTGCATCGTAAGCCAGATATTTGTTTAAGTGGCATTAATCATGGAGCCAATCATAGCATTAATGTAATTTATAGTGGAACCATGAGTGCAGCTATGGAAGCGGCTATTGAAAGTATTCCTTCTGCAGGATTTTCAATATTAGATTACAGTATGGAGGCAGATTTTACAGCTTCTAAAATATATGTAAGAACGATAGCCGAAATGATGTTGTCAAAAAAGTTAGACAAACACTTTCTGCTAAATGTAAACATTCCACCTGTTTCTGAAAAAGCAATTAAAGGGGTAAAATTTTGCAAGCAAGCATATGCCAAATACGAAGAAAAATTTGATGAACGCAAAGACCCTCATGGCAGAAACTATTATTGGCTTACAGGTGAATTTGTAAATTTTGATAAAGCTAAAGATACCGATGTATGGGCTTTAGCTAATAATTACATAAGCATTGTACCAGTTCAATTTGATCTTACAGATTATACCTTAAAAGAAAAATTAGCCAAAACCTGGAAATTATAACATTATGTTTTTAAAAAAAGATCAATTAGCACTAGGTATTATAATGGGTTTTTTAGCTCCTATGCTAGGTGTAGTTTGTTTTTACTACATTAAATTTAGCAGTGCTCGTTTTATAGAATTTTTAGAATTTATGATTGCTTGGAAAAGTTTGTTTACCTCTGTTATTAGTTTATCATTAATTGCCAATGCTGCCATATTTACTATTTATATAAATCTTCATAAAGACAAAACAGCAAGGGGTATTTTTATAGCCACCT
>JBMLQZ010000456.1:0-2813 GCA_049241285.1 Chitinophagaceae bacterium
TATGGCTTCTGCAAAAAAAATGTCTTTTCAATCATTAGCTACTTTAGGTATTTTGTTTACTACATTAGCTGCTATTCTTATTTTTTTGGGAAGCAAATTTTATTTCACACAATTTCCGTTACATCAATTTTCTGTTACAAATGCAATAACTTATACCATGTTGTATGTAGTTGGAATTATTTTGGTGAATTTATTTACTGTATTGTTTTATGCCATGAATAATTTCTTCGTTCCAAACTTAATACTTGGAGTATTAAATTTTATTGTTGCTATTACTTTGATTATTCTACATTCAAATAATTATTCGAATAATACGCTTATTTATTTTTACTTCATATTCTTTCTTTTGCAGGGCATTTTTTTAGCTTTCATTTATTTCATTTATAACAAACAACACATTGCTTTTTCAAAATCTGAATTATCGCAATTACATCCGTTATTTAAGTATGCTGCCTTTTCATTATGTAGTAATTTAATTTTTTTCTTTACTTATCGTATTGACTATTGGTTTGTTGAAATGTATTGTACAGCAGCAGAATTAGGTAACTATATTCAGGCATCAAAACTGGGACAAATGTTGCTTATTGTTCCTCAAATACTTGCTAGTGCTGTATTTCCAGCTACAGCTAATGTTTCTACCAAGCAAGATACTGCTGTAACTATTCCTATTTTATCAAGAATTATTGTACAAGTATTTTTTGTATTAACGTTGTTGCTATTGCTTATTGGTAAATGGTTGTTTCCATTTGTTTTTGGAAGTAGTTTTCAATTAGTTTATTGGCCAATGTTATTATTAATGCCTGGTATAGCATGTTTAGCAATTTTAGTATTGCTATCAGCTTATTTTGGAGGAAGAAATAAAATATTCATCAATATTATGGGTGTTGCTATTGGCTTAATTGTAGTAGTAATTGCTGATATTTTGTTGGTGAAAAAATGGGGTATTCAAGGTGCGGCATTTGCAAGTTCAGTTGCATACTTTTTCAATTTAGTATTTTGTATATATCAGTTTACTAAACATGCTAAAATGGGTTTTTTGCAATTACTACAATGCAAAATATCAGATTGGATTTGGCTAAAACAAATGTTATTATCAAATAAATAATTCACATGCACATATTGTGGCTAGCTAGTTGGTTTCCTAACGAGTATGAACCTTATCTTGGAGATTTTATTGAGCGTCATGCAACTGCTGTTGAATCATTTGTGCCCATTCATGTGATACATGTTACTCAATTAGGTACAAAAAAAGCAACTAAAAGTAGTGTCAAATCATATCAAATAGGTTCGGCAAAAGTATTTGTGTATAGTTTTAATTTTCGGCCAATTCATATTTCATTTATTGATAAAATTCGGTACAATATTCAGTATCAATTATTTTACAAAAAAGTATTAAAGCAGCACCAACAACAGTATGGAAAACCAAGATGCATACATTTACACGTTCCTATGAAAGCAGGAATTGTAGGAATGCAGGTTGCCAAACGTTGGAAGATTCCTTACTTTATTTCAGAACATGCTTCCATGTACGAGCCAGCGGCTATTGATACTTATGAAACTAGAAGTGCATTCTTCAAAAATAAATCAGCACAAATTTTTGCCAATGCTATTGCAGTAAGTAATGTTTCTGCTACAGTAGCAAAAACAATTCAGCAGTTATTTTCATTGCCTTCCATTCAAGTAATTCATAACTGTGTAGATACTAATTTGTTTTATTATAAGCCAGCAAATAATAGAGTTTTTACATTTATTCATGTTTCATCATTTCATACACAAAAAAATATTTTAAAAATGTTACAGGCGTTTGTAACATTACTTAATACTCACACACATTGGAAGTTAGTAATGGTTGGTCCAGCAAATTCAACCATACAAAATTTTGTTGTAGAAAATTCCTTAAATAAGCATATTGAGTTTACTGGTGAAATCCCTTATGCTAAAGTGGCTTTGCAATTGCAAAAAGCCAATGCATTTGTAACCTTTGGTTTGCATGAAAATTTTCCTTGTGCAATTATTGAGGCATTATGTTGTGGCTTGCCAATTATTGCCTCAAATGTTGGTGGAGTGGCAGAAGCCCTTAATGAATCAAATGGAATTTTAGTGCCTAGTAATGAGCAACAAGCATTAACTATTGCTCTACAAAAAATGCTCAACAACTATCAGCAATATCATCCTGAAACTATTGCTACAAAAGCATCACAGCTATATTGTTATCAAACAATTGGTAAGCAATTTATGCATTGGTATCAACAATATATTTCTTTTGATTAACCAGCTTTTGTATGGCTATTTAGCCGCCGTTGTGTCACTCACTTGTACGTTCTTATCGCTATGCAACATGTAAATATTTTGCAATCATGCTTGTTTTTGAACGTCAACTCTTTTTGTACCACTATATAATTCAAATTCCAACAATCTACAATCGATGGTGCTATTATAAAACTCAATCCTTCTTTTCGCTTTCAATCCTATTTTTTTAGCTAAGTCTAAATTGCCAGTAAAAATATAACCCATATAGCCACCACATTTCTGTTTCATAAAATCACCCATTCTGCTATAAGTAGCTTCAAGTTCAGTGATATCTCCTAAACGTTCCCCATACTCAGGATTAATCATCATTACCCCACCTCCATTTTCAGGAACCTTAGTTAAAGCAAAGTCACAAATGCTAAATTCAATTAGTTTTTCAACACCAGCAGCTTGTGCATTTTTTCTAGCATTTTCAATAGCTCTAGCGTTATAATCGCTTGCAATAATTTTTGTTGTGGCGTTGGTAATTATTTGTTCTTCAATTCTTTTTTTTGCTTGTACAT
>JBMLQZ010000456.1:2823-7152 GCA_049241285.1 Chitinophagaceae bacterium
AATGAAGAATATGCATAAAACCATAGTTTAATCGGTATAAACCAGGTACTCTGTTTGTTGCCATTAATGCTGCTTCAATAGCCAAAGTGCCAGAACCACACATAGGATTTATAAATGGCGTTAATTTATTCCATTTTGTTGCATAAATAGTGGCTGCAGCTAAACCTTCAAGCATAGGTGCTAATCCTGGAATTTTTCTATAACCATGTCTTGCTAACGATTCACCAGAAGTATCAATAAAAACTTCAGCATTTTCATTCTTCCAAAATAAATGAATAACAGCACCAGAAAGCGTTGCACCAGTGTTAGGCCTAATGCCATATACTTCTTTACATCTATCTACAATAGCATCTTTTACTCTTAAATTGGCAAATAAATTATTATTAATAGTTGCGTTATTTACATTGCTTGTAATTGAAAAATAGCTTGATGGATTAAGAATTTCTTCCCAAGTATATGATTTTAAATGTGCATAAATACTATCAGCATCATTGGCTATAAAACTTTGTAAGCTGTATAAAACCTGACTAGCACATCGTAAATTTAAATTCAACCAAATACAGTCATTTACAGTAGCATTTATTCTAATGCCAGTTATAAATTTATCTTCAACCTGAAAGCCTAGATCAATAATTTCTTTTTCTAAATAATCAACTATGCGTTTATGACAGGTAACTATAACAGCTGATTTTGTTGTAAATACATTCATGATGGCGTAAAGGTAAATGCTATGTATGCATTTTTTCAATAAAACAATTACTCGTTTGATTTCTTATTGCTCAATAATTTTTATCAATTGTCTTTAGCTGCATATAGAATAATTGTAACTTCAAGTGCTAAATGATTGTGCCATGCGATATTTGCCTTTAACCCTTGCATTTACTGCAACTGTATGTTTAGTTGTATTGTTAAATACACAACTTCCAGTTGGTGAAACTAAAACTCCCAGATTGGGTTATTTTTTATCTCCTCAATATGGATTTTGGCAAAATGCAGAACCCATAAATCAATCATTTTCTAATGAAATATCTATTCAAGGAATACAGGCAAATACTCAAGTATATTTTGATGAACGTTTAGTGCCACATATTTATGCTGAAAATAATCATGATGCCTATTTTGTACAAGGGTATTTACATGCAAAATTTAGACTTTGGCAAATGGAATTTCAAACCTATATAGCTGGTGGAAGATTAAGCGAAATTACTGGTGCATCAAGCATTTCAACCGATGTGTATTTAAGAAGATTGGGTTTGCTTTATGGAGCAGAAAACAGTTTGAAAATGATGGAATCAAATCCATTAACAAAAATGGCTTGTGATGCCTATACAGCAGGTGTAAATAATTATATTAGTCAACTTTCTCCAGCTCAAATTCCTTTTGAATATAAGCTTATGAATTATCAGCCTGAAAAATGGAGTAACCTAAAAACTGCTTTGTTTTTGAAATTAATGAGTTTTGATTTATCTGGTCAAGGTGATGAAGATTTTTTGCAAACAAATACCAAGAACTTTTTTGGTATAGAAACATACAAACAATTATTTCCATCTTTTATGGATTCATTAGATCCTATTGCACCTAAAGGAACTGTTTTTGCAAAACCTTCCATTCAACCAAAAATTCCAAAAAATTTCGATAGTGTTTATTTAGGGCAATCAAGTTCTTTTCAAGTTACCATTCCTATTAAACCCAATATATCTAATGGAAGTAATAATTGGGCGGTTGCTGGTTCTAAAACACAAAGTGGTAAACCAATCTTATGTAACGATCCTCATTTGGGTTTAAACTTGCCATCACTCTGGTATGAAATACAAATTTCAACACCTAATTCAAATACTTACGGGGCTTCTTTTCCCGGTTCTCCAGCAGTAATTATAGGATTTAATGATAGTTGTGCTTGGGGTGTTACCAATGCAGGCAGAGATGTAAAAGATTTTTATGAAATTCAATTTAAAGATTCTTCTATGCAAGAATATTGGTTTAACAATACTTGGCAAAAAACACAGTTTAGAGAAGAAGTTATTAAGATAAAAGATGCACCTGATAAAGTTGAAAAAATTGCTATGACTGTTTTTGGACCTGTAATGTATGATAGAAATTATAAGGCTATGAATAATACAACGCAAGCCTATGCAGTTAAATGGAAAGCTCATGATGCTAGCAATGAATTACTTACTTTTTATCAATTAAATAGAGCTACAAATTTTTCAGATTATAAAAAAGCTATTGCAACATTTGAATGTCCTGGACAGAATTTTGTTTTTGCCAGTACTAGAGGAGATATTGCCATTACACAACAAGGAAAATTTGCAGCAAAATGGAAGCGACAAGGTGAATTTGTTATGCCAGGTATTGATAGTAGTTATTTATGGCAAAGCTATATTGCTAATGAAGAGCATGTAAGTATGCATAATCCTGAAAGAGGTTTTGTAAGCAGTGCTAACCAAATGCCAGCAGATAGTACTTATCCTTACTATTTTGGAGTAGCTGGTAACTTTCCTATGTATAGAGGGCTAATCATCAATAAAAAATTACAATCAAAAAATAATTTCTCTGTTCATGATATGCAACAAATGCAAACGAATAACGATAATATGCTAGCAGCCATAGCATTACCTATTTTATTGAAAAATATCTCCTTAAACATGTTAACTTCTTCTGAAAAAAAATATTTTCAGCTAGTGAGTAATTGGAATAATAAGAATGATCAAAACGAACAAGGTCCTACCATTTTTAAATTATGGTTTGAGAAATTGTTAGATACTGTTTATGAAGATGAATACAAAAAAGGAAAGTTGCCAATGCAAACACCTTATGAAAGTACATTGATAGAAGGGTTGATTAGAGATTCGAATTATGTATTTGTAGATAATATTGAAACGCCTGAAAGAGAAACACTTTCACAAATAAATATAGCTGTATTTAAATCTATTTGCAAAAAAATAGAAGAACTAGAAAAGAAAGATGCCTTGTTATGGGGAAAATATAAAAATACTAAAGTGGCTCATTTTACAGGTATTGATGCACTTTCTCAATTAAATGTACAAAGTGGAGGTAGTATTTACAGTATAAATGCTACAAAATCAAATCATGGTCCAAGTTGGCGAATGATTGTTCATTTAACCAATGCTGTTGAAGCGTATGGTGTTTATCCTGGTGGACAAAGTGGCAATCCAGGAAGTAAATACTATAATAACTTTATTGACTATTGGGCAAAAGGTAACTATTATCCATTACTATTTATCAAGCAGCAAGATGCAACTAAACATCCAAAACTAAAATGGCATTTACAATTTATAAAAGCTTAAAGTAATGTTTATGAAATTTATTGTATCTATTCTACTAACTGCATTTATAGCTTATACAATGGGTGTATTTTCATTTTTGCCTTGGTATAGTTTTGTATTTGGTGTTGCTATAGTGTCTTGGGGAATTCAACAAAAGCCGTTACTTTCTTTTACTTCAGGATTTATAGCTGTATTCTTACTTTGGTTGGTTTTGGCAATTTTGAAAGATGTTTCTAACAACCATTTATTATCTATAAAAGTGGCAAATATTCTACCACTAAACGGATCGTATGTAATCCTTATTTTAATCACTGCTTTTATAGGAGGATTGTTAGGTGGATTTTCAGCGTTAACAGGTAGTTATTGTAGAAAGAAAAAATAAAATTAAAACAAGGATAAGCATTAAAAAAGCCTGCTCTTTTAAGAACAGACTTTCTTTACCATCAACCTACAAAACTATTTAACCGAAAAACTAGAGAATAGTAATTTCTTTTGGTGAAATTTTTATTTCTTCTTTTTTTGGAAGAAATAAATTTAGTACTCCATTTTCGTATTTAGCTTGAATGCCTTCTGCATTAATTTTTTCATCAACTGAAAAGCTACGTTTAAAGCTGTTTAGACTAAATTCTTTGCGAATTGTTTTATACTCTTTTTCCTCAGTACTTTCTTTCTTTTCATAAGAAATTGTCAACAAGCCATTGTCTAATTGAACCTTAAAATCTTCTTTATTTCTTCCTGCGGCTACTAATTCTACATGATATGCATCGGCTGTTTCATGAATATTTACTGCAGGAATATGCGTTGCTACATGAGCATCTCTTCCCCAATTTGTTGGAAAACTGTTGAATAATTCATCAAATATATTGTTGATGATTCTTGGATTGTGTTTTACGATTGTCATAATAAAAGTTTTTTATTGCTTATTAAAATTGTTTTCTGAAAATGAATTTTCAAATCCTGTTCCATTAGCATAAAATCAACTTTTATACGACAATTAGTCTTGTTTATTTTAATTATCAAGTCATAATGGCATTTTCGATAC
>JBMLQZ010000457.1:0-3381 GCA_049241285.1 Chitinophagaceae bacterium
TAATCTTGTTATTTTGACCATTCAAAAATAAGCTAACATGAATACATACCTTATTAAAAATACTTGTATTGTCTCTGACGGTAAAAAAACTTTTGCAGATGTATTGATAAAAAACAAGCGAATTGAAAAAATAGCTCCTAATATTCAACTTGTTGAAAGTGCCATTGAAATTGATGGATCAAACCAATTTTTGTTACCTGGCTGTATTGATGATCAGGTACATTTTAGAGAACCAGGGCTAACTCATAAAGCAAATATTTATACAGAATCAAAGGCAGCTGTTGCAGGTGGGGTAACAAGTTTTATGGAAATGCCCAATACCAATCCACCGGTATTTACTCAAGAATTATTAGAAGATAAATATGCCATAGCAAAAGCTACCTCATTAGCTAATTATTCCTTTTTTATGGGTACAGGTAATGATAATGTGGAAGAAGTACTTCGTACAAACGATAAAAAGAAAACAGTTTGTGGTATTAAAATTTTCATGGGTAGTTCTACAGGTAATTTGTTGGTAGATAATCCTTTGGTTCTGGATAAAATATTTGCGAATAGCGAATTGTTAATTGCTACTCATTGTGAAGAAGAATCTGTTATTAAAGCTAATTTAGAAACCATACTTCAAACTAAAAAAGACTTAACTGCTTCAGATCATCCAATCATTAGAAATGTTGAAGCCTGTTTTGAATCATCATTTAAAGCGGTTCAATTTGCTAAAAAGTACAATACCCGTTTGCATATTTTGCATATTACTACAGCAAAAGAGTTGCAGTTATTTGGAAACATGCTTCCATTGTCTGATAAACGCATTACTTCTGAGGTTTGTGTGCATCATTTACACTTTACTAGCGATGATTATAACCAATTAGGTAACTTAATTAAATGTAATCCTGCTATTAAAGCACCTGAAAATAAAGTTGCACTTTGGGAAGCCTTATTAGATGATAGGTTAGATGTAATAGCTACCGATCATGCACCACACACTTGGGATGAAAAAAATGAACCATATGCAAAAGCCCATGCTGGTTTACCATTAGTGCAGCATAGTTTACAGTTAATGTTAAGTTATGTGCAAGCTGGAAAAATTTCTATTGAAAAAGTAGTAGAAAAAATGGCTCATAATGTAGCAATCTGTTTTCAAATTGCCGAAAGAGGATTTATTAGAGAAGGTTATTTTGCAGATTTAGTATTAGTAAATATGCAACAACCTTATACCATTTCTAAAGACAATATTTTGTATAAATGTGGATGGAGCCCTCTAGAAAATAGTACCATGCCTGCAACTGTAACACATACTTTTGTTAATGGGCATTTAGTTTATGGAAATGGTACCTTTAATGAATCCATAAAGGGAGAACGTTTGTATTTTGATAGAGATTAATCCATATTTCTAATTGTATTTATGCAAGTTGATAAAACGACACTTCAAGACTTATCTATATTTCATGCAGAGGAAGAACAATCTGTTTTTCATAAATTAAACTTTACACAAACAAATGGGGGTAGAGATTATTTGCGTTATTTACTTGCCACACCATTGAGTAAAATTGAAGAAATTCATGAAACTCAAATAGCTATACAAAGTATTCAAGAAGTAATTCCGTTGTTTCCTAAAACCATTACCAATGGTACTATAATGGTAATTGATAAATTTTATGAAACACCGGTAGATGCATATCCATCTAACCCTAATTTGTTGAATAGTTTTTTGTATAGAATTTTTAGTGCTCCAGATTATTCTATAACTAAATATTCAGTTGAGCATTTTATCAGCTTTACTAAAGATATGGCTTCATTAAGCCAAATTCTACAAAATACACAGAGTAATTACTTGCAAAGCTGGGGTAAAAGCATTGAATTGTTATTAAAAAAGCAAAAGATTCAATCATTAATAGCAAAAGAAAAAAAAGAAAAATTATTACAGCATGAGGTTATAAATATTGGTGCTTTTTTAAGAATTCATTTTAAGAAAGAAACCTTTGAATTATTAGATATTTATTGTAAGCTAGATGCATATATTAGTTTAGCTACAGCCTGTAAAGAATACCAACTTTCTTTCCCAACACTTCAATTAACCCAACAACCTTTTGTTGAGGCAGCAGAAATGTATCACTTGTTGTTGCAAACACCTGTTAGCTACGATGTTTCATTAAATAAAACAACTAACTTCTTGTTTTTAACAGGTGCGAACATGGCTGGTAAAAGCACTTTTATTAAATCAATTGGTATTGCAATTTATTTAGCCCATATTGGTATGGGTGTACCTGCAAAGTCAATGCAATTAAGTTTATTCAATGGGTTGTTAAGTAATATTCAAGTAGCAGATAATATTATAAAAGGCGAAAGCTACTTTTTTAACGAAGTACAACGTATTAAAGGAACTATAGAAAGAATTAGTGATGGAAAAAATTGGCTTATTTTAATTGATGAGTTGTTTAAAGGAACCAATGTGCAAGATGCCATGAATTGTAGTGTTGCAGTAATTGAAGGACTCAGAAAACTGCCGAATGCTTTATTCGTTTTATCAACGCATTTATACGAAATAGGTCAAGGTCTTAGCCGTCATTCCAATATCGATTTTCGTTATTTTGAAACCAATGTTGCCGATGATCAATTATTGTTTAGCTATCAATTAAAAAAAGGAATTAGTAACGATAGATTAGGCTATCTTATTTTAAAACGAGAAGGTGTAGTAGATATGCTAGAAAAATTATAGCCCTTAAAATGGCGAAATTTAAGGGCTATTTGCTATTAATAATTTAAAAATTATTACTTTCTTCTAAACGTTCATCAACACTATTAGCAAAGAAACGAGCACTCATTTTTTTCATCGGATTTTTTCTGGCATCTGCAAATCCATGTCTATTTCTGAAAATGTCTATTGCAGTAAATATAGACACTAAAAAACTACTTGCATCTGCTTTATTTTTTCCTGCAATATCAAATGCTGTTCCATGGTCAGGGCTTGTTCTTACAGCATTTAAACCAGCTGTATAGTTTACGCCTTCGCCAAATGCAAGCGATTTGAACGGAATCAATCCTTGGTCATGATACATCGCTAAAACTGCATCAAATTTTTCATGTTGTCCTCTTGCAAAAAACGCATCTGCACTGTAAGGTCCAAATGCTAATATGTTGTTGTTTTTAGCTTCTTGAATAGCCGGTTTAATAATTGTTTCTTCTTCTTTACCAATTAAACCTTCATCACCTGCATGAGGGTTTAAGCCTAACACAGCAATTTTAGGTTTATCTACACCAAAGTCTTTTTGTAAGCTTTGTTGCATTATTTTTAGTTTAACTAGTATGTTTTCTTTTGTAATATGCTTTGCTGCTTCTGCAACTGGTACATGTTCTGTTACCAATCCAACTCTCATATTATCA
>JBMLQZ010000457.1:3391-8192 GCA_049241285.1 Chitinophagaceae bacterium
ACCATTAGCATTAAAACATCTTTTGCTTCAAAAATTGCTTTTAAATAGGGGGTATGACCACTATAATTAAAAGCCTCTGATTGAATATTTTTTTTATGAATAGGTGCAGTAACTAAAGCATCAATTTTGCCATCTTTTAAACAACTCACCGCTTCTTGTAAAGAGAGTAAAGCATATTTTCCACCAGTTTCATTTAATTGGCCAGGCATAATAGCAACCTCTTCTTCCCAACAATTTAAAACGTTTACCTGCTTAGTATGTAGCTTGCTTAAATCTTTTACAGCATTGTAAGTAAAGTTAATTTCAGGCATGCTTTTTCTGTAAAAGTTAATGCATTTATTACTGCCAAAAATAACAGGAACACAAATGTCTAAAACTCTATTATCACTTAATGCTTTTATAATTAATTCAATACCAATTCCATTAATATCTCCACAAGAAAAACCTACAATTGGCTTACGCAATTCGTTGCTCATACTAGTTACAAGTTAAAGCGTAAATGTACGTATAAAACAATTCAACTAATTGCCTAATTGTAGTGATATTGCAAGTAATAGCCTTTCATATTTAGTAACTAAATAGCATCAATAATATTTCTACTACTTTTGCCCTAATGCAATACACGTTAAAAAAATCGCTTGGTCAACACTTTTTAAAAGATTCTCGTATTTGCGAGCAAATTGTAACAGCTCTACAACAGCATCATTTTAACCAATTGGTAGAAGTTGGGCCAGGAGCTGGTGCATTAACCCAATACCTGCTACCATTACCTGTTGCTTTTAAAGCGGTTGAGTTAGATGACGAAAAAGTGGTGTATTTAAATAAAACATATCCATCTATTCAAGGAAAAATAATTCATGACGATTTTTTAAAAATCAAAGCTCCATTTGAAGATGTTTTTACGGTAGTAGGCAATTTTCCATATAATATTTCAACACAAATTCTATTCAAAATTTTAGAATGGAAAAATCAAGTACCTGTGGTAATTGGTATGTTTCAAAAAGAAGTTGCTCAAAGAGTAGCGGCTAAATCTGGCAGTAAAGTGTATGGAATTATTAGTATTTTAATTCAAGCTTATTATGAAGTTGAATATTTGTTTGATGTTCCACCAGAAAGTTTTAATCCTCCTCCTAAAGTAATGAGTGGCGTTATTCGCTTGAAAAGAAAAGCTGAAGTTTTGCCAGTAAAAAGCGAAAAAGAGTTTATTCTACTTGTAAAAATGGCTTTTAATCAACGAAGAAAAATGTTGCGAAATGCAGTGAAAGGATTGTTTGACGCTAATGTTTTAGAAGACGAACTGTTTAATAAAAGAGCTGAACAATTATCTATTGAAGACTTTGGATTACTTAGTTTTAGAATGAATACGGGTATTAAAAAGTAGACAATTAAGTGTTATTGAGAAAATTAGTTTAGAGATACATGAAGAAAGTAATTATTACAGCAAAGGCTCACCATTATTTATCTGAAACGCTTAGTAGGAATGGATATAATGTTGACTATAAGCCAGCTATTAGTTATAAAGAATTAATGGAGCAAATTGAAGATGCTGTTGGTTTAATTATTACTACTAGACTTGTAATTGATGTAGCAATTATAAATAAAGCAAAACACCTAAAATGGATTGGAAGATTAGGAAGTGGTATGGAATTAATTGATGTAGACTATGCAATTACAAAAGGAATACAATGTGTAAGCAGCCCTGAAGGAAATAGAAATGCAGTAGCAGAACATGCTTTAGGTTTGTTATTGAATTTAACCAATCATATTACTAAAAGTTATTCCGAAATTAAAAATGGTATATGGTTAAGAGATGAAAATAGAGGAGAGGAATTAGTTGGTAAAACCGTAGGTATTATTGGATTTGGTAATACAGGATCTGCTTTTGCAAAATTGCTTAGCGTTTTTGATGTACAGATTTTGGCTTACGATAAATACAAAAAAGGATACGAAAATGAATATGTTCATTCCGCCGATTTAGAAACTATTCAAAAACAAGCAGATGTCATTAGTTTGCATTTGCCCCTAACTGATGAAACAAAATATTTTGCTAATACCCATTTCTTTAATTCATTGGAAAAAAACCCTTACTTCTTAAGTACTTGTAGAGGAAAAGTTACCAATACCAAAGATTTAATTGTTGCGTTAAAAAATAATCAACTAAAAGCGGTTGGCTTAGATGTATTAGAAAATGAAAAGTTGAATACCTATGCTGATGACGAAAAAAACGACTTACAATGGCTTACACAACAAAATAATGTAATTATTACACCCCATATTGCTGGATACAGTCATGAAGCATTCTTTAAAATGAGTAAGATTGTACTAGATAAATTAGGAATTCATGCTATGTAAAATTTGCTATTTCTATTTTTTAATATTTCTCAAAAAGTAAGTTTCTAAATAAAATACTATATTTGCCAACATGCAACGCCGCAGTAATTCTGTGGCGTTGTATTTTTTTGTAACGTCATTAAACAATTAAGTGTATGAGTGAATATGTAACTAAAGAAACATTCGACAAAATGCGTGAAGAATTGCAAAGGATGAAAAGTATTGATCGTCCTGCTGCATCAAAAGCTATTGCAGAAGCAAGAGAAAAAGGTGATTTAAAGGAAAATGCCGAATATGATGCAGCCAAAGAAGCACAAGGAATGCTAGAAGCAAAAATTAAGCAATTAGAAGGCGTAATTGCCAACGCAAAAATTGTTGATCCTACAACTATTGATGTAAGTAAAGTAGCTATTTTAACCAAAGCAACTATTACCAATTTAGCTACTAAAAAAACGGTTACTTATCAAATTGTTGGTGAAAAAGAAGCCGATTTAAAAGCAGGAAAAATTTCTGCATCATCACCAATTGGTAAAGGTTTATTAGGTAAGGCTATTGGAGAAATAGCAGAAGTACAAGCACCTACTGGATTAATAAAATTCAAAGTAGTTGATATTTCTATTTAATTTCTTTTTGATTAATTATATAAGTAGGGCTTTTTCATAAAAGAAATTGCCCTATTTTTTTGAATAATCATTACTAAAATTGCTTTCTTTGAACTGTGTAATATCTACAATAATCATTTAAAAAATTATCATAATGACAATTTTCTCTAAAATAATTGCTGGTGAAATTCCGTGTTATAAAATTGCTGAAAACAATATGTTTATAGCATTTCTTGATATTTTTCCGGTGCAAAAAGGACATGTTTTAGTAGTGCCTAAAATAGAAATTGATAAAATATTTGATGTGCCAGATGAATACTTAAAAGAAATACTTGTTTTTGCCAAGCCAATAGCTAAAGCCATAGAACAGGCTTTTCCTTGTAATAGAGTGAATATTCTTACAGTGGGTTTAGAAGTGCCACATGCTCATGTACATTTAATTCCTATTCAACATACCAACGATATGAATTTATTAAATGATAAACTTACTTTAACAAAAGATAATTTTATTGAAATACAACAAAAAATTATCCAGTATTTATAAATTACTTTTTAATTCTACTTTCATTTTTGGCAATAAAATCATCCCAATTTTTAAAGCCTTTTGTTGCTTGAGCTAGGGGAGAAGATTGTTGATAGTAATGACATAATGCAACACCTAAAGCATCTGTAGCATCAAAATATTCTGGTTTTTCTTCAATGTTTAAAATTCTTTGTAGCATTTTCCATACCTGGTCTTTATCGGCATTGCCATTTCCTGTAATGGATTGTTTTACTTTTTTAGGACTATACTCTGTTACAGGAATACCAGCTTGCATAGCAGCAGCAATGGCAACACCTTGTGCTCTACCTAATTTAAGCATGCTCTGTACATTCTTCCCAAAAAAAGGTGCTTCAATAGCAAAGCTTGACGGTTTATAAAGTCTTACAAGTTCTGCAACTTTTGTATGAATTTTTTCAAGTCGCTCATAAATATCCTTATGGCTAGTTAATTTTAAAACATCCATTAATAATACTCTTGGTTCTTTACCATCACCCTTTATTAAAGCATAACCCATTACTTGCGTTCCTGGATCTATACCTAAAATAATATTGGTTGGTTGCATATTAACTGAATGTGCTTTTGCATGAAAAGAAACGATGTTACCAAGAAATTATTGTTAAAAAATCTTGCAGTAAAATTAGTCCTCAAAATGTAGTGAGAATGTAAACATGCTTGTTCGAATTTTGTCGAACACATTTGAATATTTTAATCCATCATCTCTTGCATGTACATTGGTAATGCCATAGCTAAATTTTAATTCAGGAGAAATGGTAACAAATGGTAAAAAAAAGTTGAATCCAATACCCGTTTCTACAGATGTATTGTATTTCTCAAGTTTTATTAAATCTTCCGCATTTCTTGCAGCAGCATTGCTACTTAAATCCATATCAAACCTTGCACCACCTAAAACATACATTCTAAAATTCCGAATTCTATCAGAGTTAAATTTAATGTGTATTGGTAAGCTAGCTAATGTTGATGGTAGAATTTTTTTCTGTATTTCAGATTCATTAGGCTGTTTGCTACCAAGTACATAAGTAAAACTTCTAGAGCCACCAAGTACTAGTTGTGGATTAATACGTATTTGAAAATGATCACTTAAACGAGCCGTTCCTAATAAGCCTAAAACAATTCCATTGCTTGCACTAGCCTCAGCAGATAAAATACTATCAGAGGCTAAAAAACGGTTTCTTTTAGTAGCACGTAAAGTAGATGAATTATACCCGAGTGTTATACCAAAGTAATAAGTTAAATCATCATGATTGGGTCTATAAATTTCGTATTGAGCAATGCTTTCAGAAACTGTAAACCCTAAAAAAATCAA
>JBMLQZ010000458.1:0-8047 GCA_049241285.1 Chitinophagaceae bacterium
AATAAAATTATTGAACCAAATATTTCTAATCCTAATATTGAAAAAAATAAATCACAAAGAAGACAGAAAAACAACAGTAGAAGTTTTTGGTGCAAAAGAGGGTCATATTATGGTTGTAGAAAATAATAAAAAAGAAAAAACAACAAAACTTTCAATTGAAGCTTTATAGTATAATTCTAATGTTTAAAATCCCATCTTAAAAAAAGATGGGATTTTTATTTTAAAAATTTATTTAACCCACATTAGTGTTATTGAGCTGTGAAAATTAACAGTTTATACAAAAAATAGTATTCGATGAAACACTGCATCCACCTATCTTTAACAACTTAGAATCCAGTAAATTATGCTTTACAAAATTTTCACCGTTGCAGGTTTAGCCACATTTGAAGTATATGCTGCCATTCCAACAGGTTTTTTACTTGAATTATCTCCCATTACCATATTTTTAGCGAGTGCCATTGGTGGATTGGTGGGTGTTTTTGTAGCTGCTTTTTTGGGCGATAAAATAGAACATTTTTTAAGTAAGTATAGAAAACCTAAAAAAGTAGACGTAAACAAAAAACCTAGTTTAGCTCATACTTTAATGGAAAAATATGGTGTTATTGGCTTAGGCTTTTTAGGTACTATGACAGTAGGTGCACCTGTAAGTATTGCAGTGGGTGTAGGCTTTAACGTTCCTATGCATCAATTAGCAACATGGTGTTGTATTGGTGTAGTTACAAGATGTGCATTGTTTACAGCTATTGGCTATTATGGCATTCAACTGTTTTAATTCATTTTTTATGAAACATCAACAAATTATATTATTTCTAGCTTGTTTTTTCTGTTGTTCATGGGCTTTTAGTCAACAAAAAATTGCGATTGATGATGCAACAAAACATATTGGAGATAGTGTAACTATTTGTAGTAAAATTTATGGTGGTAAATATTTTGAAACATCTAAAAGTAAAGTAACGTTGTTAAATGTGGGGGCTGCTTATCCTAACGCACTTTTGACAATTGTTATTGAGGAAGATGCAAGAAAAAATTTCACAGAAAAGCCAGAAGAATTCTTTTTAAATAAAGAAGTATGTGTGAGTGGTGTTGTAAAAGAATATAAGGGTAAGCCACAAATTATAATTACAAAACCAGAAGAAATTATTGTTCAGAAAAAGCTATAACCTTCTAATGTTTTTTATGAATATAGGGTTATCAAAATATTGTTGAGAATCTTCTTGTTCAGAAATTTTAATTACCACATTCATTCCTTTTACAACTTTGCCAAAGGCGGCATAGCCTTGTTTATCGGCATTATTATCACCACCATAATCGAGACCTTCTTGTTTTCCAATACAAATAAAAAATTCAGTACTTGCTGAACCTACTGCCAATCTTGCAAGTGAAATAGTACCATTTTCGTGTAGAATACCAGTTTTTGCGGTAGACTCATGTGGAATTGTTGTAGATACCTTTCTTTTGCTGTTCCAAATTCCTCCTTGTATTAATTCTGTTTTAGCAGCATCAGATGGTTGATTATTATTATTCAAAACTCTGTAGAAACTAGATTTTTCATAAAAGCCACTATCTACAAAATGTAAAAAAGCTGCTACAGGTTTGGGTGCTTTTTTAGGATATAATTCTACTTCAATATTTCCCAATTCAGTAATAATTTCAACATGTGGATTTTGGCTTTTTTGGGTACCACAACTTAGTAATAGAAACAACAAACAGCCCAAATTCCAGATTTTTAAATATTGCATATTCAAAAGATTAATCCTTAGTATCGTTATTTTTCAAATCAAAATAACTACTTCTTTTTCCATCACAATAAATTAAAATTTTTAATAAATAATATTCAGCTAGCCTAAAAGATATTACCTTTCATTAAAATTTTTCATTATGGCATTTATAACAACTTATGGATGGCTAATTGCAATAATTGTTATTGCATTTAGTGGTTTGGTAACCGTAAATCAAGGAACTATTGCAGTAGTTACTTTATTTGGAAAATACCAGCGAATTCTTACACCTGGCTTACGTTTTAAAATTCCGATTATTGAACAGATTTATAAACGTGTTAGTATTCAAAACAGAAGTGTAGAACTAGAATTTCAGGCGGTAACTATTGATCAAGCTAATGTGTATTTTAAAAGCATGCTGTTGTATTCTGTACAAAATGAAGAGGAAGAAACCATTAAAAAAGTAGCCTTTAAATTTATTAGTGATAAAGATTTAATGCAAGCCTTAGTAAGAACAGTTGAAGGTTCTATTAGAGCATTTGTGGCAACAAAAAAACAAGCTGAAATTCTTACTGCAAGAAGAGAAATTGTTGATTATGTAAAAGAACAAATTGACCATTCATTGGAAGAATGGGGGTATCATTTACAAGATTTACAAATTAACGATATTACGTTTGACCAAGCTGTAATGGATAGTATGAGCAAAGTAGTTGCTAGCAATAACTTGAAAGCAGCTGCTGAGAATGAAGGACAAGCACTATTAATTACCAAAACCAAATCGGCCGAAGCAGAAGGTAATGCTATAAAAATTTCTGCAGAAGCAGAAAAAGAAGCTGCTAAATTAAGAGGACAAGGGGTTGCATTATTTAGGGAAGAAGTGGCACGTGGTATGACTCAAGCTGCTGAACAAATGAAAGAAGCTAACTTAGATACAAACGTTATTTTATTTAGCATGTGGACTGAAGCTGTGAAAAATTTTGCTGAATACGGCAAAGGCAATGTTATTTTTTTAGATGGAAGCCCTGATGGAATGGATAAAACCATGAAACAGATTATGGCAATGCTTAAAATGAAAGAAAAAACAGTTTAACCTTTCTTAAAATTAAAATAGAAGCAAGATGAATGTATAAATTTTCATCTTGCTTTTTTGTTATAACCATTGTGTAAAAGCTTTCTTAAAAAACAAAGGAAATGCTATTTTATTCACAGCCTTAGCTTTCATTTGTACAAGTGTTTATTTTAGCTTCACTTCAAAATATTGCTTCATGTTTTATTTCTTGCAGGTTACCAATAATGTAGTAGACACTTTGAACAAAGCGTTACAAACAAATACTGCTGTTGCAGAAAAGATTTCTATGTGGGAATTGTTGCAAAAAGGTGGATTTATTATGTATCCATTATACTTATTGTTAATTGCAACCATTTTTGTTTTTGTAGAAAGATTATTGGCAATTAGCAAAGCATCTAAGATTGATGCAAGCTTTATGAATATTATTAGAGACAACATTCTATCAGGCAATTTATCGGCAGCAAGAAATTTGGCAAAAAACACCAATAACCCTGTTGCAAGAATGATAGATAAGGGCATTCAACGTATTGGCAAAAGCATTGATGCAATTGAAAAAAGCATGGAAAATGTTGGAAAATTAGAGATGTATAAAATGGAAAAAAATCTATCTATTTTATCTTTAATTGCTGGTGTTGCTCCCATGTTTGGCTTTTTAGGAACTATTATTGGAATGGTACAATTGTTTTATGGAATTGCCTCTACAGGTGAATATACTTTGGGTACAATTGCAGGTGGTATTTATACCAAAATGGTTACAAGTGCTACTGGCTTAATTATAGGATTACTAGCTTATGTATGCCATAATTTTTTAAGTACACAAATAGATAAAACAGCCAATAAAATGGAAGCTGCAAGTGCCGATTTTATTGATATGTTACAAGAACCTACTAGATAAGCATCATTTAAAAAGCTATTGATAAACCAATATTATGAACATCAGAAAAAGATTAAAAACACACCCTGAAGTACATACTGGTGCTTTAAATGATATTCTGTTTATACTGTTATTATTTTTTCTGATTGTGTCTACCTTAGCTAATCCAAACGTTATAAAAGTTTCTAACCCAAAAGCAAAAAGCGATACTAAATCAAAACAATCTGTTGTAATTACAGTCGACAAAAATCAACAACTATATATTGGTCAAAAAAACATTCCAATTGAAACATTAGAGATTGAACTAAAAAATTATTTGTCTAAAGAAACTGAAAAACCTTCTGTGGTTATTAATGGCGATAGCACAGCCCATTTAGGCACAGCCATTCAAGTAATGCAAATTATTAAAAAGCTAGGTGCAACACCTGTTATGGCTGTAGATAGCAGACAATAATGTTAAGTTGTTTTTTTCCACCCCCATTCTAAGAAATAAGGAAAAGCAACAGCCCAAGTAGGTACATCATGTTTCCCTTCTGCTAATTGTAAATACGCTATATGATTATTGGTATATCCTTTTGCTTTTAATTCTACAATTAAATCTAAAGCATCATCAATACTATCAATTATTCCATTATTATTTCTATCTGCTTTTTCATCTAATTCACCACATTCTAAAAAAAATTGCAACCAAGGATAAAAGCTTCCTTTACGTATTTGTAAGTGCATCAATCTATCTACTTCGTCATTATATCCATCATCATAGGCTTTTCTTCTCCACCATAAACTTCCACTAAAAACACCTACCCTTCTAAATTCACTAGCGTTGTTCCAAACAATATCAAGTGCACTTAATGCTCCTAAACTAAAGCCTGCAAACGATTTATCTTTAAACGTAGGTATTTGAAAAGTTTTTCGAATAAATGGTAATAGTTCATCAAAAATAAATTTGGCATATAAACCAGCTTTTGCTCCCCACCCTTTATAATCTGCACTGTAAACGGTTCCATATTCCATGGTTCTTTCTTCTCCACAATAAATTCCTACACAAAATATTGGTTCAATTTTATTCTGAACAATAAGACTGTTTAAAATATTTTCAAATGGCATTTTGGGTAAATCTTGCCCATCGTTTATGAGTAATAAACTTAACTGATCAGGATGCGTAATGTTATTGGGCAAATAGGCATCAAACACTACTTCTCTTTCTAAATATTGAGAATACACCACTTTTTGTTCTTTAACAATTTGTGTATTGGTACCATAATTATTCAACTCCATAGTTTCAAAAATAAGCAATGAGAAATAGAAGCTATGAGAAGATTTTTTAGAATAGAAAAACTTTTTAAAAAGTGATATTGAACAATAGATTATTTTTTTGTAAAAAATGAATATTTCAATTTTCTGAATTATATTCAGTCATTCAACAAAAGTTGATTGAAATTAAAATTCTTGTGTATGAAAAAAATAGGTATTCTTCATGGAAAAGAAAGAAGTTTTCCAGAAGCATTTGTAGAAAGAATTAACAGTAAACAAGTAGCAGGAATAGTTGCAGAGCCCGTAACTATTGATAAAGTTATGCAAGGAGAATCTTCTGGCTATTCTGTAATTGTAGATAGAATTAGTCAAGATGTGCCTTTTTATAGAGCATTCTTAAAAAATGCAGCACTTTGTGGTACTGCTGTAATTAATAACCCTTTTTGGTGGAGTGCCGATGAAAAATTTTTCAATAATTGTTTAGCAACAAAAATTGGAGTGCCAGTTCCAAAAACAGTGATACTTCCATCAAGAGCTTTACCAGACGATACAACAGATCAATCATTTAGCAACCTTGCTTATCCATTAGATTGGGAAGGAATTTTTAAATACACTGGTTTTCCTGCTTATATGAAACCCTTTGCAGGTGGGGGTTGGAAGAATGTATATAAACTAGAAAGCATTGATGATTTTTTTGAAAAACATGCAGAAACAGGGCAATTAGTAATGTTGCTTCAAGAAGAAATAGTATTTGAAGAATATTATCGTTGCTATTGTATTGGAGGTAAATATGTACGTATTATGCCTTATGAACCAAGAAATCCTCATCATTTAAGATACGTAGCAAACTTTTCTCCTTCAGCAGAAAGATTGGCAGAAATGGAAGCGATTGTTTTAAAAATAAACCGTTACTTAGGATACGACTTTAACACTGTTGAATTAGCCGTTAGAGATGGAATACCATATGCTATAGATTTTTGCAATCCTGCTCCAGATGCTGAGCGTACAAGCGTTGGTGAAGAAAATTTTGCATGGGTAGTTGAAACGGCTGCTAATTATGCAATAGAAAAAGCGATGGCTCAAGAAGATGGAAAAGACAATTTAACTTGGGGTGAATATATAAAAACAAGCAGTGCAAAATTGCCTTTGATATAATTTACCTTACCATTACACAAAAACATTTTTGTGAGTATAATAACGAAAGTGAAATTTTAAAAATCATACTACCAAATCAAACTGCAATATGAATTTTTCGCATTTTACCATTGGTGTTGAAGAAGAATATATGGTACTTGACCCTGCAACTAGAGAGCTAAAAAGTCATGAACAACGGATTGTAATTGAGGGGCAGAAAATATTAAAAGACAAAGTAAAGGCAGAAATGCACCAAGCTGTTGTAGAAGTGGGTACAGATATTTGTAAAGATATTAATGAAGCATTTAAAGACGTAGCAAGTTTAAGAGGCAATATTGCAGAAATTGCTGGCAACTTGGGTTTATGGGTTGGTGCAAGTGGTACTCACCCTTTTAGCCATTGGGATAGCCAATTAATTACAGACCATGTTCGCTATCACCAAATTGTAAATGAATTACAAGAAGCAGCAAGAAGTAATTTAATTTTTGGATTACATGTGCATGTTGGTATGATGGATAGAAAAATGGCTATTCATATTGCCAATAGTGCTAGATATTTTTTACCACATGTATATGCACTAAGTACAAATTCGCCTTTTTGGGTAGGCAGAAAAACGGGTTACAAGTCTTATAGAACAAAGGTTTTTGACAAATTTCCAAGAACCGGTATTCCTGAATATTTTGAAAGCATTGAAGCTTAT
Organism: Chitinophagaceae bacterium; assembly: GCA_049241285.1. GTDB lineage: Bacteria > Bacteroidota > Bacteroidia > Chitinophagales > Chitinophagaceae > Parasediminibacterium. The sequence goes on from JBMLQZ010000458.1 coordinate 6,750, forward strand.
GAAGCCTATGTAAACTTGCTTATTAAAACCAATTGTATTGATAATGCTAAGAAAATTTGGTGGGATTTAAGAGTACATCCATTTTTTAATACAGTTGAATTTAGAATTTGTGATGTACCAATGACCATTAACGAAACCATTGCAATAGCTGCATTATTTCAAGCAATTTGTGCTAAATTATACAAGCTAAGAAGCCAGAATATGAACTTCATTATGTATCAACGTGCCTTAATTAATGAGAACAAATGGAGAGCAGGAAGATATGGTTTAGAAGGAAATTTAATTGACTTTGGAAAAGAAACGGAAGTGCCTACTAAACAACTGATTCTTGAATTATTAGACTTTGTTGATGATGTGGTAGATGAACTAGGAAGCAGACATGTAATTAATAATATTGTTAACCTAATGCACAAGGGCACAGGTGCTGATAGACAACTAAAAGTTTTTGCTGAAACAAATAGCTTAGTTAATGTAGTTGATTATATTAACAGTCAATTTTTATCAATAGAATAGCCAGCTACTAGCATTAAATTCTTACATGAATATGTTGCTGCTGCAAGTATTTTTTTAATTCTGGAATACCAATTTCTTTAAAGTGAAAAATACTTGCGGCTAAAGCAGCATCTGCTTTTCCTTTAGTAAATACATCTACAAAATGAGACATAGTTCCGCCACCTCCACTTGCAATAATGGGTACAGGAAGTAGGCTGCTTAATTGCTCAGTAATATCAAGAGCAAATCCTTGTTTGGTGCCATCATGATTCATAGAGGTAAGTAAAATTTCTCCTGCACCTAAATCAACAGCTTGCTTTGCCCAATCAACACATTTGGTTTCGGTTTTTACCCTACCACCATTTAAATAAACATACCATTCACCATCGGTTTCTTGCTTAGTATCTATTGCCAATACAACAAATTGACTACCGAATTCATGGGACAAATCTTTAATTAACTGAGGATTTTTATAAGCTGCTGTATTAATACTTACTTTATCAGCACCATTTTTTAAAAGTACTGAAGCATCATCTATTGAGCTAACGCCACCACCAACTGTAAACGGTATATTGATGTTTTTAGCAATTCTACTCACAAGTTCACTTAACGTTTTTCTTTTTTCGTTAGTTGCAGTAATGTCTAAAAACACCAATTCATCTGCTCCTTCGGCTGCATAAAATGCACCTAACTCAACAGGATCACCTGCATCTCTAATATTTTCGAAATTGATGCCTTTCACAGTTCTACCATCACGTATATCTAAGCAAGGAATAATTCTTTTTGTAAGCATAATTACTTTTCGA
>JBMLQZ010000459.1:0-5332 GCA_049241285.1 Chitinophagaceae bacterium
AGTTACTGTAGCTTAATTTCATGTAGTAAGCAATAGAATTGGCAAAGGCCATTTTCTTTTCAGGATCTTCTTCTTTCAGTGCTTTATCTATTACCAATTCTAAGTTTTTACCTAAATGAGCAAATCTTGGATAACGACGAGGATATTTCATTGGCTCGCCTTTTTGCTTATATGTAGCTTTCTCAGGAATTGGATATGGACTATCTACATCTAGCTTAAAATCGCTGATGGCAAATAGATGATCCCAAAGCATGTGTCTAAAATCTTCTACATTACGTAAATGTGGGTTTAAAAACCCCATTAGTTCAATAACGGCTTTAGCTTGTAAATTTCGTTTTTCTCTATCTTCTATGGTTAATAAGTATTCAACCATTCTTTGTATATGTCTTCCGTATTCTCTTAAGTTTAAGTGATTTCTACTTGTATTGTATTGTATCATAAAGTGGATATAAAACTGTGTATTGTTTAAGACAGTTTGTGTAAATATTTATTTTTTTAATAAAAATGAAAATGGAATGTGTAATCTTTTACTCCATGCATTTTCTGAATGATTTTCACCTACAAATGCTTTGGTAACCCATTGAGCGTTGGTGTATCCCTTTTTTTGCATTGTTTGGTCTACAAGTACTTGATGTGGTTGGTAAAAACTGTCCAAATCTACAGTACCATAGTCAAAATAAAACCGATGATTTTGGGGCGAAGGTAAGTTTTTAAACAAATAATTGTTAAAAGCTTTTGGAATAATGCCATCGTTGTATTTGATGTTGCCAATCCAATGGGTAGAAATGCAAGCAGCGGCACCAAAAACTTGTGGATATTCACACATAGCATACATAGAAATTAAACCACCCATGCTAGAACCTGCCATAAATGTATTTGCTTGATTAGTAAGGGTAGAAAAAGTAGCATCTATAAATGGTTTTAATTCTTTTACAATAAAACGCAAATAATTGTCGGACTGAGTTTTTCCTTTTAAGGCTTCTTTCAACAAACTGTCTTGCATATTTTTAGGTAAAGAATAAAATGGTTTTTCAGGAAAATATTCTGAGTGTCTAAAAGCTCCGTTATTCCAAATACCAACTACAATACATTCTTTAAAGTTATTGGTTGCAAAAAGTGCGGTTAAGGTTTCATCTACTTGCCATTCTTGTTTGTTCCAAGTAATGGTGCTATCAAACAGCATTTGCCCATCATGCATGTACAATACAGCATACTTTTTTTGTGTATTGTAATTAGGAGGAAGCCACACATCTATATTTCTAGCATCTACATAAGCAGATTGAAAATTTGCCAATCGTTGAATGGTGCCGCTAGCAGGTTTAGGTGTTTGGGCTGATATAATGTTGAGTAGTTGCAATAAAAAAATAGTTAAAATAATCTTAAACATTTGCTTTTTATTACTTATAAAAAAATAAAATTGGTACTTGTAAAATTGGTAATAAATTTTTACAAAATGATGATAATGAATTGTATATGATATTTAAAATAAATTAATAAAACAAATAGAAAGTTCATTTTTGTTCAAATTTTTGCACTTGTTTGGTGTAGTATTTATTCGTTTTTATAATTGAATAAAATTCATATTTGTTTTTACTATAGTTTTATTTTTTTTAATATAATTTCCGAAATATTCGGTTTAAAAAACAATCATGACAATAACAACATGTATTTACTGCTACAGATTACAAATGTTTAAGAAATGGATATTTCCACCATAATTAAAGCAGTGCATACCATATTTATTAAACACAATTTTAAAATTAAAATTTAAACCATGAAAAAAATATTGCTTTTTCTTTTGTTGATGAATTGTTTGGCAACCTCCTTTGCACAAATAGATTCAGGTAGATGGATGATTGGTATTCAAACTAATGGAAATTTATCACAGGAGAATACTCGAAATACAATGCAGCCAGAAAATGCAGCTTTTCGAGAATCAGATTTAGATTTGAATATCTGGGTCACAAAATACACTACAAAAAAATTATTTTACGGTATTGGCCTTTATAACAAATCTACATGGAATCTATTTATACCACCAGTTTTTTCTCCAGGTATGCCTCAGCGATATGATTATTTGGAAACTTTTGGTGTTCAATTTCAAATTGGAAAATACAAAAGCATTTCAAAAAACTTATATTTAAACAGTGGGGTGATTTTGGGTGTAGGAAAAGTAAATAGATCTGACAAATATTCGGGTTACGAAATTAGAGGATCGTTAAGACCGCTTGAACTTGGATATCTATTTAATAAACGCTTTTTATTTCAAGCTAATCTATTTCAGTTAAATTTTAACTACTGGAATTTAAACACACATCCTGATTCTCCGATTGATGGTGAAACTATACAATACAGTCATTCTCTCAATCCCTTTCAAAACAATTTCTCAATTTTTTATCTTTTAAAAAGAAAATAATGAAAAAAATAATTTTATTATTCTTAATAATAATATCAATAAAAACATGGGCTCAAACAACACCTACAGCAACAATAAATCTATCATTGCAATCTGAATATTGTTCAGGCTCATTTTACTTTTATCAATGTACGTTTAACTTAACAAATACACAATCAGGAAATGTCAACTTTGCAAATGTGCAAAATATAATAATTTCAAATGAAGATAGAAGTGATCCTACTAAGTTGAAAGCTACTTTTCGTTTTCAAGATCAATGGCAGGGTGCTGCTAGTGTTGAATTAAAGGTTGGTAATGTAACAATAAATAATACACCCTTTTACTTTCCTTTTGTAAAATCTGTACATCAGCGTAATGTGTTTCAACTAGGTTCTTCAACAGCAACTGTTCCTGTATGTGCAAATAGTTTCAATATCAATTTTTCAAAAATAAAATATGTAAAAACAGGTGGTAATGTTAACAATTCATCAGACCAATTTTCAGAAGTAGGCTTTTATCAATATGAATTACCAACAGGTGTAACGCCTTTATCTGGTTTAACACCTGTTAATGGTTTACCTAATACGTATGCTGGTACAAACAATGTAAGTGTAAATTTGGCAAATCCTTTTTTAGATTATACAATTAAAATTAGACCAGTTAATGAGTGTTTGAATACGCTATATGGAAATTGGAATGAACTTAGGTTACAACGTAGTCAACTAAGTATTTCTGGACCATCTTCTATCAACTGTGGAGAAACTGATGTAAAAACATTTACACTACAAGGTCTTCCTGCAAACCCTAGCTGTATAACAACTTACACTTGGCAAATTGCCAATAAAGGATGGAAATATAACAATACAATACCGTCAACAGATATAGTTACAACTGTACCAAGTATACAATTAACATCGGCAGACAATATTTCTGCACCACCACAAAGTATATCAGTTGTAATTAGTAATTCTACAGGTTTAACAAGAACAATTACAAAGCCAATCACATTTACTTCACCATCAATTAATATTAATCCGATTGTTTCAAATAATTTAGAAGCAATAAATTGTAATGCCCTTAATTTTTCTGCTTCTGTTATTAATCCACCAAATGGTACATATTCATTTTTGTGGGCATCGAACGGCGTAAATGCATTAATAAATGGACAAGCATCTCCTTTTGCAACAAATGACAATACGGTTACGCTTGAAAAAGACCCTTTACAACCAGACCCAATAAACATATTTGCTTCAATTGTTGCAAGTTGTGGTGTTATTAATTCTGGTGTTTACGGTGGGTTTGCAGGTTGTATAGATTGGTCAGATTTTTCAGTCATTGGCTTTGCAGATCCATTTAATGGTGGAGGTTCATTATATGCAAGTGTAAGTGATTATTTAGGAGCAACAGAATATGAATGGTACGCTTTGTATTGGGGACAATACCACCCTTTAGGTAAAACTTATTCTGGACAATTGTTTGGTGGAAGTAGTTTTCCTTGTGTAGATAATATTGATATTTATGTTAGAGTAAATGCAAATGGAGGGTTTAGTCAATTAAAATATGTTGGTTCATTTGGAACATCACCTTGTAATGGATTTAGAATAGCGTCAACAACTGAATCAATAAAAGTTGGTCCAAATCCAATAAATGATTATATCAACATAGAATTTGAAAATAAAAATAAACCTGTCGTTATTGAAATATTTTCTTGGAAAGGAAATAAAGTAAAACAAGTAAACTCTAAAAACAAAAGAACTTTGGTTAATGTTTCTAACTTAGAAAAGGGTAGATATGTAATCAAAATAAAATTAGATAACAAAACGTTTATTAAACAAATAGTTAAGTAAAACAGTAATTTAAATTAAAAGTAATGAATGGCTTAAATTATTATTAAAAGGTACAATAAATTTTAATAAAACATCTGCTATCTAAGATAAATTAGATAGCAGATGTTTTATTTTACAATCGTTTTTCCATATACACCACTTCTGGTAATGGGTTTTGGTAATAAGCTGTTGTTTCTTCAAAACTAAATTTTTTGTACAATTCAATGGCTGCTTGTAAGCGTACCAATGTATCTAACTTCATGGTTGCAAAACCTAGTAATTGTGCCTCAATTAAAATTTGTTGTACTAAAAAATTACCTATTTTTTGTTGTCGATAGGTTGGCTGAACATACAATCGTTTCATTTCACAAACATTGTTGCCTAAGTTTTGTAAGGCCACACAACCCACAGGTTTTTCATGTACATAGCATATTAACAAAGCACCTTTTGCTTCTACGCCATATTTGTTCAGTGGATTTTGCAATTCGGTATCAAAACTTTGAAAACAAAGATTTTCGTTCAATTCATTTGCATATTCTTCAAACAGTTTGATAGCATGGTTTAATGCTTCTCCTGTTGTTGTAATTTTTTGAATTTGTACCATCGTATTGTTAGCATTCTACATTATTGTTGGGCAGCCCAAGCATCCATCTTTTTTTCTAATACTTCTAAAGGCATACAAGCATCTTTCAAAAATGCATCATGAAAGTTAGCTATGTTGAATTTTTTACCCAACTGTTGTTCGTATTTGTTTCTGAGCATTCTAATTTTTAAAGCACCAATTTTATAACTTAATGCTTGTGCAGGAATAACCATATATCTTTCTATTTCTGCGGTAGCACCTTCTTCGCTAATGGCTTCATTTTCCATCATGTATGCAATAGCTTGCTCTCTTGTCATGTTTTTGGTATGTATAGCCACATCTACCACCAAACGAATGGCTCTGTGCATTTCATCGCCCAAAGCTCCCATGTATTGATATGGATTGGTGTATAAACCCAATTCTTTGCCCAAACTTTCACAATACAAAGCCCAACCTTCTCCATAAGCACCATACCAACTAAAACGTCGAAACTTAGGCAGTTGTTCATTTTCTTGTTGTAGGCTCACT
>JBMLQZ010000460.1:0-5575 GCA_049241285.1 Chitinophagaceae bacterium
CTTAGATGAACGTATTAATGCAGGCATCTACAATTATGAAGCAGCTTTAAAAATGAATAAAGTAACCTACGAGATTTTTGTGTACGAAGGTGTTAATCATGCTTTTCATAATGATACTTCAGCAGCTAGATATAATGAAGCCGCAGCAAAACTTTCATGGGAAAGAACTATTCAGTTTTTTAAGAAATACCTTGTTTAAAGTTTATTTAGTAACTATTTAATCAAAGTATGAAAGCTGCTACTGTACAAGAAATTAAACAAGAGCTTGGTTATTTATCACCCAAACAACTGCAAGAAATTTGCCTACGATTAGTAAAATATAAAAAAGAAAATAAAGAGTTAGTTGGCTATTTATTATTTCAAGTACATAATGAACAAGCGTATATTGAACAAGTATGTGAAAGTATCAATAGCATGTTTACAGAAATCAATACTTCACATGTATATTTTGCAAAAAAATCGCTTCGAAAAATATTACGTATTGCCAATAAGCAAATAAAATTTACAGCATCAAAAGAAGTTGAAGTAGCCATTCTGCTTCATTTCTGTGAGCAATTACAAATTTCTGGTTTGGCAAAGCCTACCAACCAAGTTATTTATAAATTACTACAAACACAATTCGCTAAAGTTGCTAAGTTAATTGCTTTGTTACATGAAGATTTGCAATTTGATTATACTAGAAAATTGCAATTATTAATTCATCAAAACAACTAATCTATTGCTTAATCTATCTGCTGTTGAAGTAACAAAGCAGTGATAGCATTTGCTAGTAAAAATTTTTCAGCAGGAGGCACATTGTTAAAATATACCATGCCTTTATCTATTAAAGACACAGCTGCTAGTGTTACACCATTTTTATCTCTAAATTCATAGCCAACCGAACCACCAAATGGCATAGAAACAGCATTGCCTTGTTTGTTTTTTAGTGAATAAATTGGTACCACTGTATAATATTCTGTTTTGCTTTTTGCCAATATTCCAGTGTAGGTTTTTGCTTTTTGTTGTGCAGCATCATTGTCAATAAACATTTCCCAAGGAGCCTGATTTTTTGCTGGCATTATTCTAACAGCAAATGTGTTGCTTCCGTTATCACCAATAGTAAGTATATCGGCAATAATATTTACCAAACTATTTGGATTTTTGCCAATACTAATATCAGTCCATTTTACTTTGGTAAATGCTGTTACTTCGCTTTCATTGCCAACAGCGTCTTTTAAGCTAAACCGAATGGTTTGTTTTTTTTGTACAAATGTTTCATTCAGGCTTTCTACCCAATCGTTTTGAAGAGGAACACTCCAAGTCCAGCTACTTCCTTTTGTCCAAGATCTATTTACTTTATTGGTTGTATAAGCACCAAATGATAATTTTTGGTTTAGCATAAAACCTTGTCTGCCTTTTACAGATAACTCTTCTTGTTGTTGCCAATTTGGGTTAATGATGGCTATTTTTACAGGTGAGCAACTAAACAAAATAGCTGAAAAAGCAACTAAAAGTACACTTGTTAAACGCATAGAACTGGTTTTTATTCATCGCAAAAATCATGGCTTTTTATGTAAGTAACAATAACATATTAATGTGAGTGATTCTTTTTTTGATATTTTCAGTTTCTATTTTAAAGATTACTTGTTGAGGTTTGTTCCATAGAGTTATCCACGTACAAGAGTGCGACGCCACAGGTGGCGATAAGAAATCCACATGCTGGGTTAAAAATAATCCTCGTTCTTTGCAAATTGTATATTTGTTACTATGGCAAATCGCTTAAAAAAGAATACCCCACCACCGCCTCCAAGTCCAGAGGAACTTGCACCTGACAAAGAGGTAGAAGTTACCGTTACCGAAGTGGTAAAAGATGAGCGTACCACAAAAATTGCTGGTGCATCGGCTTTGCTCATGTCTCTTTTTTTATTTATTGCATTTACTTCTTACTTATTTACTTGGCAAGAAGATCAAGATAAAGTGTACCAGTTTGGTATTAAAATTTTTGCAACAGATGATGTTCGTGTTACCAATTTATTAGGTGTTTTGGGTGCTTATGTAGCACATATTTTTATTTATAAAGGTTTTGGTATTGCTGCATATTTATTCTGTACTTTCTTTTTTGTACTAGGTATTAATTTATTGTTTGGAAGAAAAGTATTTAGCCTTGTTCGTAATTTAAGGTATGTAATAATTGGTTTAGTGTTGTTAAGTATGGCTGCCGCTTACGTAAGTGTGGGTGCAAGTTTTAGTTTTGGTGGTGCTGTTGGAGAATTATTGAACAATTGGTTTGTAAAATGGATTGGTAGGGTAGGAACTGGCTTTTTATTGTTTACTGCCTTGTTTAGCTATGTTATTTGGCGTTTTAATCCTACGTTTAAATGGCCAGAATTTCGTTTTTTAGAACCTAAAAGCCTACCAAAAGATACTTCAAATACTACTAGCGGAAAAGGTGGTGTTGATTTGTCTGATGATGAGCAAAAGATTTATGGAGAATGGGATGCAAATGAAAGCGATGATTTACAATTGATAGATAAAGAACCTGAATTACCGCTGAGTAAAAATAAACTGAAAGAAGGTGGAAAAACTATTCCAGATGTTGTAACTCCAAATGTTCAAGCTGTTGCTAATCCATTAACAGAATTTGATGTAACAGAAAAGGAAGACATGATTGAAAGTGAGGATGTTGGTGGTAAATTATTTATTGACGAATCCTTGCCTATTCCTGAAACTGTTGCTGAATCAGTAACAGAATCGCTGCCAATACCTGAAATGCCAGCAGCTCATGTTTCGGTAATTATGCCTACACCTGTTGCCGAAAATCCAGTATTTGAAATTGTTTCTAACAACAATGTAGAAGAAGAGGAAGCAACAGAAATAGTTTGGAAAGAAGATGCATTGAATGTAGAAGAAACTGTTGAAGAAGAACCTGAAGAAGAGGATGATATGGAACTCGAAATAAATGAACCTATTGATGATGATGAAGAAGAAATTGAAGCTACAAGTGCTGTTATACCTAGACAAACATTAGCCACCAATTACGATGCTACACTCGATTTAAAAGATTATAAAAATCCACCAATAGATTTATTAGAAACACATGGTAGCGAAAAAATTGTACATGATCCTGCTGAGTTAGAAGCCAATAAAAATCAAATTATTAGTACGCTTAAAAACTATGATATTGCCATACAACGTATAGCTGCAACAGTTGGTCCAACCGTTACTTTATACGAAATTGTACCAGCACCAGGTGTAAGAATTAGTAGAATTAAAAATTTAGAAGATGATATTGCTTTAAGCTTAGCAGCTTTAGGTATTCGTATTATTGCACCAATTCCAGGAAAGGGAACTATTGGTATTGAAGTGCCAAACGTACGTAAATCGGTAGTAAGCATGAAAACCTTACTATCGTCTGAAAAGTTTGTAAACAGCTCGTTTTCATTGCCCATTGCTATTGGTAAAAAAATTGATAACGAAAACTTTATTGTAGACTTGGCAACTATGCCACACTTATTAATGGCAGGTGCAACTGGTCAAGGTAAATCGGTAGGCTTAAATGCAATACTCGTTTCACTTTTATATAAAAAACACCCATCACAATTAAAGTTTGTATTGGTAGATCCTAAAAAAGTAGAATTAAGTTTATATCGAGTAATTGAAAAACATTTTCTTGCAAAATTACCAGGAGAAGATGAAAGCATTATTACCGATACTAAAAAAGTAGTAAATACACTGAATGCATTGTGTATTGAAATGGATAATCGCTACGATTTATTGAAAGAAGCAGGATGTAGAAATATTAAAGAATACAACGAAAAATTTACCAATAGAAGATTAAATCCACAAAAAGGACATCAATATTTACCATTTATTGTGTTGGTGGTAGATGAGTTTGCCGATTTAATTATGACAGCAGGCAAAGAAGTGGAGATGCCAATTGCACGTTTGGCACAGTTGGCAAGAGCCATTGGAATACACTTAATTATTGCAACGCAACGTCCATCTGTTAATATTATCACTGGTACAATAAAAGCTAATTTTCCTGCAAGAATTGCATTTAAAGTGTCTTCAAAAATTGATAGCAGAACCATTTTAGATGCTGGTGGAGCTGAGCAATTAATTGGTAAAGGTGATATGTTGATTAGCTATAATGGTGAGATTACTCGTTTACAATGTGCTTTTGTAGATACACCAGAAGTAGAAGGCGTATGTGAATTTATTGGTGATCAAAAAGGCTATCCTCAAGCATTTTTATTGCCAGAATATGTTGATGAAAAAGAGTTAGAAACGAACAAAGATTTTGACAGCAGTAGCAGAGATCCTTTATTTGAAGATGCAGCAAGATTAATTGTTCAAAACCAAATGGGTAGCACTTCATTAATTCAACGTAGAATGAAACTTGGTTATAACAGAGCAGGACGCTTAATGGATCAACTAGAAGCTGCAGGAATTGTGGGACCAAACTTAGGAAGCAAAGCAAGAGAGGTTTTGTATAAAAGCGAAATGGAATTACAAGATTATCTCGATAATCTTGTTTAAGAATACTATTGTTTTTTGCCATTTACATCAACTATATATACATAGTAGGTGCGTTTATCAACCTTTTTACAAATGCGTTTGTTTAGTTACATATGGCATATAAAAACTTAGAAGATTGTTTACTAGATCTAGAAAAAAATAATCATTTAGTAAGGGTAAAAGAAGAGGTAGATCCTTATTTAGAAATGGCTGCCATTCATTTACGCATGTATGAAGCAAAGGGGCCTGCCATATTGTTTGAGAATGTTAAAGGTTCTCAATTTAGAGCGACTTCTAATATTTTTGGTACATTGGATAGAAGCAAGTTTATTTTTAGAGATACTTTTCAATTGGTGCAACAATTGATTCAGTTAAAAGGCAATCCTATTGAAGCGCTTAAACATCCTTTTCAAAATTTACAAGCAGGGTTGGCAGCATTAAAAGCATTGCCACTTAAAAATCCGCTTTCAAAACCTGTTTTTCATCAAGAAATTTCTATACAAGATTTACCATTGATTCACCATTGGCCAATGGATGGAGGGGCGTTTGTTACTTTGCCTCAGGTATATACAGAAGACATAGATAGTCCAGGTATTATGAAGGCCAATTTAGGCATGTATCGAATTCAATTATCAGGCAATGCGTATGAATTAAATAAAGAAATTGGCTTGCATTATCAATTGCATAGAGGTATTGGTGTACATCAAACAAAAGCCAACAAAAAAGGACTGCCACTAAAAGTAAGTTGTTTTGTTGGTGGACCACCTTCTCATACTTTATCGGCTGTAATGCCTTTACCTGAAGGAATTAGCGAAATGACATTTGCTGGTGTTTTAGGTGGAAGACGCTTTAGGTATGCTTATAAAGATGGTTTTGCAGTGAGTACAGATGCTGATTTTGTAATTACGGGAGAAGTTTATCCAAATGAAAATAAACCCGAAGGTCCTTTTGGTGATCATTTAGGATATTATTCTTTACAGCATGATTTTCCATTAATGAAAGTGCATAAAGTGTATGCTAAGAAAAACGCTATTTGGCCATTTACTGTTGTTGGTCGTCCTCCACAAGAAGATACTAG
>JBMLQZ010000461.1:0-2823 GCA_049241285.1 Chitinophagaceae bacterium
AGTTCCAGGTTGGGTTAGTATGTAACCAGTTTCATCCATTTCAATAAATCCTTTAAAAATATCACTATTAGGTTTATGACCAATTGCAACAAAAAATCCACTAATAGCAATCTCTTGTGTAGTTTGTGTTTGTGTATTTTTAATTCTTACACCACTTACTTTTTGATCGCCTAAAATTTCATCAGTTTCACTATTCCAATACACCTTAATATTTGGTGTTGCTAAAACTCTGTCTTGCATTACTTTACTTGCTCTCATTATATCTTTACGTACAATCATGTGTACTGTTGTACACAGCTTTGATAAATACAAAGCTTCTTCGGCAGCTGTATCACCTGCACCAACTATTGCAACTTCTTTTCCTTTAAAGAAAAATCCATCACAAACGGCACAAGCACTTACTCCAAATCCGTTTAAACGTTGCTCACTTTCAATACCCAACCATTTGGCAGATGCACCCGTAGAAATAATTACTGCATCTGCTTCAATCCATTTTTCTTCATCAATTTCAACTCTATATGGTAGTTTACTAAAATCTACTTTTGTAGCCATTCCATAACGAATATCTGCACCCATTCTTGCAGCTTGTTTTTCAAAATGAATCATCATTTCTGGTCCTTGAACACCATCTGCATAACCAGGATAATTTTCTACTTCTGTAGTAATGGTCAATTGTCCACCTGGTTGTATTCCTTGATATAAAACAGGTTTCATGTTTGCTCTTGCAGCATATATGGCTGCTGTATATCCAGCAGGACCACTTCCTATAATTAACACATGTACTTTTTCATTTGCTTCCATACTCATTTGTCAATCTGTTTAAATTGTTTGCAAAAATATTGATTGATTCTTGGCTTCAGTAAAATATAATCAACAATATGTGCGTAAAGACGTTTAGTTGATTTTTTCATTACAATAAGTGTATTATAAATTATCTTGTTATATAAAAAACCCTTGAACGAACTATCATTCAAGGGTTTTAAGTATTGTAAATAAGTATGCTTATCCTAAATATGCTTTTAAAGCATTGCTATATCTAGCTTTTTGCAAACGTTTAATAGCTCTTTCTTTAATTTGACGAATACGTTCTTTAGTTAAATCGTATTTCATACCTATTTGTTCAATAGTTACTCCATTTTCTCCATCTAAACCAAAATAAGCATTTACAATTTCGGCTTCTCTTGGACTTAAAGATTTCAAAACACGTTTAATTTCTTCACGAAGAGAATCTTTCATTACATCATCATCAGTATCATCACTACCTTCTAACAAATCTCCCATAGCCACATCTTCAGCTTCATGTACTGGAGCATCTAAAGAGGTATGACGAGTATTACTTTGAAAAATATTATTTATCTCAGTTTCACTCATTTCAAGAATATCGCTCAACTCTTCTGTACTTGGCTCACGTTCATGTTCTTGCTCAAAAGCCATGTAAGCCTTGTTGGCTTTGTTGTAAGTACCAATTTTGTTTTGAGGCAAACGCACTAAACGCCCTTGTTCTGCAAGTGCTTGTAAAATTGATTGGCGAATCCACCAAACTGCATATGAGATAAATTTAAAACCCTTGGTTTCATCAAAACGTTGTGCAGCTTTTATCAATCCTAGATTTCCTTCATTAATTAAATCACTTAAAGAAAGACCTTGGTGTTGGTATTGTTTAGCAACAGATACAACGAAACGTAAATTGGCTTGAACTAATTTATCTAAAGCTCTTTGATTACCCATTTTAATTTTCTGTGCCAATGTAGTTTCTTCTTCTGGCGTAATCATCGGAATCTTAGAAATCTCTTGCAAGTATTTTTCTACTGCTTGAGAATCTCTATTTGTAATCTGGGTTGCAATTTTGAGCTGCCTCATAGTTGTTATTTATACTTAGTAGTAACTAATTTTTTTACGCCTATACATACTTATTTAGCACAAATATTCGTAAACTAGTTATTTTATTTATTTAGAAGTTTGCAAAAGTACGATTGTAATAGCTAAAATCACACTTTTTATGTAAAAAACAAGGTTAATTATAAAAAAAGAAGAAAAAGAAAGTGCTGCATGCATTAAAATTGTAATAATTGTCAATTTATATTGTTGATAATAAAATCTAGATTAATATATATACAAGTTTATAGCCCAAACTTTAAACAAATTGTTAGTAAAATAGAAAGAAATTATGATTTCTTAAAAATATTAACGAGAATCATTTAAAATTGTTTAAGCATGTATCTTCGCAAGTATGATTGATTTTCGTTCAGACACAGTTACAAAGCCTACAGCATCAATGCTTGAGGCAATGCAGCAAGCTAAGGTGGGTGATGATGTTTTTGAAGAAGATGCAACTGTAAATGAATTAGAAAACATAGCTGCAAATATGTTTGGCAAAGAAGCGGCATTATTTTGCCCAAGTGGCACCATGACAAATCAAATTGCCATTAAAGTTCACACAAAAGCAGGTGAAGAAGTTATTTGCGATGCTTTAAGTCACATTTACTTGTACGAAGGTGGTGGCATTGCTTTTAATAGTGGCTGTTCGGTAAAATTAATACAAGGAAACTTTGGTAGAATAGATGCTCAACAAGTTGAAGAAGGCATTAACCCTAATGACATTCATAAACCAAATACAAGTTTGGTATCATTAGAAAATACATCTAACAGAGGCGGTGGAAGTTGCTATGAATTTAACAATATTGTTGCCATAAAAGAGATGTGTTTAAAGCATCAATTACCTTTACATTTAGATGGTGCTAGATTATTTAATGCAATAATTGCAAAGAATGAACATCCTAAACAATACGGAGAAGTATTCGATTCCATTTCTATTTGCTTAAG
>JBMLQZ010000462.1:0-2201 GCA_049241285.1 Chitinophagaceae bacterium
CACTTCAGTATCATCTGGTAATTCGTAATTAATTACGTGTGTAATTCCTTGCACATCAATCCCCCTTGCTGCTACATCGGTTGCAATTAATAATTGTAAGGTTTTATCTCTAAACTCACCCATTACTTTATCACGTTGACCTTGTGTTAGATCGCCATGCAATGCATCAATATCGTACCCCTCTCTAGTTAGTTTTTCTGCTATATCTTGAGCATCAACCTTTGTTCTTGTAAAAATGATACCGTAAATGCCAGGGTTAAAATCAATTAATCTTTTTAACGCTTCATAACGGTGCTGTGCTTGAGTAACATAATATTGATGATCGATACTCTTGTTACCACTGTTTACTTTACCAACAGTTACTTCAAAAGGTTCGTTCATATATTTTTTACTTACCCTTCTTATTTCTGATGGCATTGTAGCACTAAACAACCATGTACTTTCTCTTTTTGGTGTGTTTTGTAAAATGAATTCAATATCATCTTTAAAACCCATATTCAGCATTTCATCGGCCTCATCTAACACCACATATTTTATCTGTTCAAGGTTTATTGCTTTTCTTTCAATCAAATCAATTAATCTTCCTGGAGTTGCAACAACAATTTGAACACCTCTTTTAAGATCTCTAATTTGCAAACCAATACTTGCACCACCATAAACAGCCACTACGGCCACACCCTTCAAATGTTTCTTAAATAACTCAATTTCACTAACAATTTGTAAACAAAGTTCTCTTGTTGGGCAAACAACTAAAGCTTGAGGAAACTTGTCGTCTGCATTAATTACGTGTAAAAGTGGTAATCCAAAAGCTGCTGTTTTGCCTGTACCTGTTTGAGCCAAGCCAATAAAATCTTTTGTTCCTGAAAGCAATACTGGTATTGCTTTTTCTTGTATTTGTGTTGGGTTCACATACCCCAACTCTGTGGTTGCCTGCACTAATCTTGCATCTAAACCCAACTCTTCAAAAGTCATCATGTATAATTAAAATTTGCCGCAAAAGTAACTTATTATGAGCGTAGTTAACTTTTTATATCGTAAACCAACTTTGTTAACCAACCCCATTACAATATTTGAATTGTGAAATTATGAAAGTATGAGCAGAAATGTTTGATTTTATTGAAAAATGATTGAATTAAACAGAAAAAAATTAAACATTGCTTGAATTATGGTGGAAATTTATAAAAATACACAGAAAAAGAAGCTTTACAAACAATAAACTATTGAAAAAAAGGGAATTGGCTTAGTGATAATACCTACAAAGAAAAAAACAAAATGAAAAATTATTGTAAGAAAAAAATAATACTTTGGTATTGAAAACTTGACTTACTCAAACTTAAATTATGTACTTATGCAATCAACAGCCCCCTCTGTAAATGAATACATAAAAGAATTGCCAGAAGATAGAAAAACAGCTTTTGAAAAACTGAGAAATACTATAAAAAAACATCTCCCCAAAAAACTTGTAGAAGAAATGAGTTACGGAATGATAGGATATGTTGTTCCGCATACGGTGTATCCTAAAGGGTATCATTGCTCACCAGAATTGCCACTACCATTTATCAGCATAGCTTCACAAAAAAATTTTATTGCCTTGTACCACATGGGCATTTACAGTAAGCCCAGTTTATTAGAATGGTTTATAAAAGAATATCCCAAACATTGTAAACACAAATTAGATATGGGTAAAAGTTGCATTCGATTTAAAAAAGTAGATGATATTCCTTTTGAATTAATTGCTCAATTGATGCAGAAAATGACGGTAGATGAATGGATAGAATTGTACGAAAGTTTATACATAAAAAAGAAGTAATTCACTACTCATTTATATTCCAACGATAAGTGTCAATTTGTAAACCTGCTAAATCTAAAACTCTGTCTACTACAGTTGCTGCTACTGCTTCTATAGTTGTAGGTTTACTGTAGAAAGACGGTGTTGCAGGGCAAATAATACCTCCAGCTAACGTAACTGTTTCCATGTTTTTAATATGAATTAAATTGTATGGCGTTTCTCTAACTATTAATATCAGTTTTCTACGTTCTTTTAAAATTACATCGGCAGCTCTAGTTACTAAATCATCACTTACACCACTTGCAATTCTACCTAAAGTACCCATACTACAAGGAGCAACAATCATGGTATTAAATTTTGCTGAACCTGATGCAAATGGAGCAGAAAAATCATCCTTTCCCCAAATCTTGAA
>JBMLQZ010000463.1:0-6862 GCA_049241285.1 Chitinophagaceae bacterium
CTTGTATCATGAGGATACATATTGGGAATCGTATAGTTCATTACAATTGGTTCGTTGCTTGATGCAATTTGTTGATTACCATCATTACTTGTAGATTCAGTATCGCCACAAGCAAATAAAAAACCAAAGAAACTAGCTATTATTAAATTGTTTTTTTTAGTCATACAACAAAAATAAAGAAGTTCAGTAAAGTAAAGTCGTTAAATTATGCCAACATTGCCGTTAGCTTTTCAGCCATTATTGGCGTTAATGCAACACCCATTCCATTGCAAGCAATGGCTACAAAAACGCTAGTAGCTACTTCAGTAACTAACGGTTGTTTATGATTGGTAAAACCCATTAAACCACTCCATCGGTAGTCTATAGAAACGTTTTTAGATACCAAATGCTTGTGTAAAAAATTTTCTAAATGGTTTTGTATTTTACTAGTGCAATCAAAACTTGTTGTTCTTTCTTCCTCAAAAGCTACATTTCTTCCACCACCTAATAAAATTCTATTTCCTACATTTCTCCAATAATAAAATCCTTCATCAAAATGAAAGGTTCCTTTCATGGGTAAATTATCAATAGGTTCTGTAACCAAAATTTGTCCACGAGCAGGTTCCGTTTGTAATTCAGGAAAATATAAATGCGTATATGCATTGGTACAAAAAACTAATTGATTGGTATAAAATGTAATGCCTTGCTTTGAATGTAATTCAATATTATTAGACTGTTTTACCCAGTCTGCCACTTCAATTCCATACAAAATTTGCACACCTATTGATTGCACTTTTTGGGTAAGCGATTGAACCAATTTACCACTATGTAAACCCCCTTCTAAATGATTAGCAATCAGTGTTTCAAAGCCCTTTAATTGCATTTGTTGCAATTGATTATTGGCTATTGTAAAAGTATTTGTTTGTTTAGTAATTGCTTGTAAAAGTGTATTTAAATGTGCCACTACGGCTTCAATATCATCAGGTTGATTAGTAGTTTGTAAACATTCAAAACCACCACAATGCTCGTAACCAATTTGTTCATCGGTAAAAGTGTTTCTTATTTTTTGAATGCCTTTATACCGCATTTCTACAGTTTGTAACATGGCATTTTCACCTAATAAACGTACATCTGCTAGTAATTCTGTAGCACTACCAAAACAAGCAAAACCAGCATTTCTAGTAGATGCTCCAATAGGTGTACTATGCTTTTCAAGAATAGTAATTTTATAATTGGGCTTCTTTTGTTTCACTTCAAAAGCAGTCCATAATCCCATTAATCCAGCACCAACAATAATTACATCTTGTTTTGCATAAAAGGTATCTTTTTCCCAAAATGAAATACTTGCCATAGAACCACTAAACTAGTAAAGAAAGTTTATACATAAAAATGGCTACTCACTTACTTTAAAGAGAGTAGCCAGTATCCTCATATTGTAATAATAACTGTTACACGTTAAATCTAAAATGCATTACATCGCCATCTTTTACAATGTACTCTTTACCTTCAATACGTAACTTTCCATTATCTCTACAAGCGGCTTCTGTTTCGTATTTAATGTAATCTTCATAAGCAATTACCTCTGCTTTAATAAATCCCTTTTCAAAATCGGTATGAATAACACTTGCAGCTTGAGGAGCTTTCCATCCCTTATGAATTGTCCAAGCTCGTACTTCTTGAACACCGGCTGTAAAATACGTTTCTAAGCCTAATAAATCATATGCATAACGAATCAATCTATTCAAAGCAGGTTGTGTCATTTTATATTCATCCATAAACATTTGCTTATCCTCTTCATTTTCCATTTCTGCTATTTGGGCTTCAATGTTATTGCACATTACAATTACTTCTGCACCCTCTGCTTTTGCAGCTTGCATCAATATTTCAGAATATTTATTTCCTGTATGCATACTTGCTTCATCAACGTTGGCAACGTATAAAACAGGCTTATCGGTTAATAAAAACAAATCTGCAACAGCTAATTTTTCCTCTTTAGTTAATTGCAAACTTCTAATGCTTTTTCCTTGAGATAAACAAGTGTGGCAGCGTTGTAAAATTTCTAATTCTACTTTTAGTTTAGCATCTGTTTTGGCTAACTTCTCTGTTCTTGCAAGCTTTTTTTCAACACTTTCCATGTCTTTAAACTGCAATTCGGTATCAATAATTTCTTTATCACCAACAGGGTTTATAGCACCTTCATCTCTTAAAACGTTTTCGTCTTCAAAACATCTAATTACATGAATAATAGCATCTACTTCTCTAATATTTCCTAAAAATTTATTCCCCAAACCTTCACCCCTACTAGCACCTTTTACCAAACCAGCAATATCTACAATTTCTAATTGAGTAGGCACAATTCTATTGGGTTTTACCAATTCGGCCAACTTTTGCAAACGTTCATCAGGCACATCTACCAAACCAACATTAGGTTCAATAGTACAGAACCTATAATTACTTGCTTGTGCTTTTGCACTATTACTCACTGCATTAAATAAGGTAGATTTTCCTACATTGGGTAATCCTACAATTCCTGCTTGTAAACTCATAACAATACTCCTACAGCCAAAAGGCATTTAATTCTAAAATATGGGTTTTGAAACCAGCGTTCGAATTGCTATTAGGCATTCGTTGCGTCGCACTCTTGTACGCTTTATTCAGTATTCAGCCCATCAATTCAAGCCGCAAAAGTAAGGTTTGAGCCGATAAAACTCAATCCTTTCTTCTACAACAACCAATCTTCTTTTTATACCTGCACATCATCAACAAATAATATGCAATACATACATTCTTATAAATACCTTTTTTCAATTATCAACAGTGTATTTCATTGAGTATAATGTTCAGCATTAAACATTATTTCAGGAATACTGAAACAAAAAACGCAGATTGTATTACATTCATGCCATTATTCTATTCTATCAAACATCAATTGATTGTAAATGGCATTAAGCAGAATTTGGAGTGCGTTTATTTTAATTGCAATTACTGTAGCAGCTTATAAGTGGATTTTTTTAGGCAACGCCGATATTTTTAGTTGGATGGTTATTGGCAAGTCCGACGATCCATTAAACCCGTTAAAAGTAGATGGTATTATTCCTACTTGTGAAACTGCTGTAAACATTTGCTTTAAATTAATTGGTGTAATGGCTTTGTTCATGGGTTTTATGACCATTGCTGAAAAAGCCGGTGGAATGCGTGTTTTGGCAAAAATTATTGGACCATTTTTTTCTAAATTATTTCCAGAAGTTCCAAAAGGGCATCCTTCTATGGGTTTTATGATGATGAATTTTTCTGCCAATTTGCTCAATTTAGACAATGCAGCCACTCCTTTTGGCATTAAAACCATGGAAAGTTTACAAGAATTAAATAAGGATAAAAGCACAGCTTCTAATGCACAACTTATGTTTTTGTGTTTACATGCTGCTGGCTTAACATTAATTCCAGTAACCATTATTGCTGCAAGAGTATCAGTAAAGCCAGCTGCTGCAAACCCTACCGATATTTTTGTTCCATGCATGATTGCCACTTTTGTAGCTACAATGGCCGCTATGATTATTGTTGCCGTAAAACAAAAAATCAATTTATTACAACCGGTAATTGTAGGCTGGGTACTTGGTGCAAGTAGCTTAATTGCATTATTAGTAGTGTATTTAACAACACTAAATGTAGAGGGTGTGCAGCAATTTTCTAAAGTGTTAAGTAATGGACTTATTCTGCTCATTTTTGTTTTAATAGTTTTAGGTGCCTTATACAAGAAAATCAACATTTTCGATGCCTTCGTAGAAGGTGCAAAAGGTGGCTTTGAAACGGCCATTAAAATTATTCCTTATTTGGTAGGTATGTTGGTAGCAATTAGCTTGCTTAGAAGCTCTGGTACTTTTGACGTAGTTATTTCTGGAATGAAAAGTTTATTCGGTTTTTTAGGAGCTGATACTCGTTTTGTAGATGGCTTACCCACAGCTTTGATAAAACCATTAAGCGGTGGTGGTGCAAGAGGAATGATGATAGATACCATGAAAACGTATGGTGCCGATTCTTTTGCAGGTAGATTAGCTTGTATTTTACAAGGATCGTCTGATACAACTTTTTATGTTGTAGCCGTTTATTTTGGTGCAGTTGCTATTAAGAATACTCGTTATGCCATTAGCACAATGCTTATTGCAGATTTAATAGGCATTATAACCTCAGTTCTATTATGCTATCTATTTTTTGGTAATGGATAATATTTTTATAAATAACGAAGTGGGTTTCTTCTTGCAGATAGAATGTACTTTTTAATATTAATCCAAAAAGCTAAAATCATGTACACTACAATTGGCGAACCCATAGTTAAAAAAGAAATGTAAATAAACCACATTCTAATACGTGAAGTTGCAATTCCTAATTTTTCACCCAAAGCAGAACAAACACCAAAGGCATGCAACTCTACAAATTCTCTTACTTTTTTCATTTTGATATTTTTATGTACTGGCTTGTTAATGCAAATTATAAAATATTATTAACAAAAAACTAAAACACAACACACTAAGTTTTGTTTTAACGTAAATTCGCAAATCTTAATTTTTTATACACATCTATTCAACTTTTTTCTTAATATAAATCAAAATTGAAATTATGGCATTTGATATTGAAATGATTAAAAAGGTATACGCTGAGATGCCTTCTAAAGTAGAAGCTGCTCGTAAAGCATTAGGCAGACCACTTACCTTGTCAGAAAAAATTCTTTTTGCTCATTTACATACCGACCAAAAATTAGAAAATTTTGAAAGAGGAAAATCGTATGTTGATTTTGCTCCAGATAGAGTAGCCATGCAAGATGCAACAGCACAAATGGCTTTATTACAATTTATGCAAGCAGGTCGTCCAAAAGTGGCTGTTCCTTCTACTGTTCATTGCGACCATTTAATTACTGCCAAAGTTGGTGCAAAAGCCGATTTAGCAGTTGCGAATACAGAAAGTAAAGAAGTGTATGACTTTTTAGCTTCAGTTTCAAACAAATACGGAATTGGATTTTGGAAACCAGGTGCAGGTATTATTCACCAAGTAGTATTAGAAAACTATGCTTTTCCTGGAGGAATGATGATTGGAACGGATAGTCATACTGTAAATGCTGGTGGTTTAGGTATGGTTGCAATTGGTGTTGGTGGTGCCGATGCTTGTGATGTGATGGCAGGTTTAGCTTGGGAATTAAAATGGCCTAAACTTATTGGTGTTAAATTAACTGGTAAATTAAACGGTTGGGCTGCTCCAAAAGATGTGATTTTAAAAGTTGCCGGTATTCTTACTGTAAAAGGTGGTACAGGTGCTATTGTAGAATATTTTGGTGAAGGTGCAACTTCTATGAGTTGTACTGGTAAAGGTACCATTTGTAATATGGGTGCTGAAATTGGTGCTACTACCTCTACATTTGGCTACGATGATAGCATGAACCGTTATTTGGCTTCAACTGGCCGTGCCGATGTTGCAGCAGCTGCAGATGCTATTAAAGAATATTTAAATGCTGATCCAGAAGTATATGCTGATCCAACAAAATATTTTGATGAATTAATTGAAATTAATTTAAGCGAATTAGAACCACACTTAAACGGACCATTCACACCAGATTTAGCCACTCCTATTTCAAAAATGAAAGAAGTAGCTGCTGCTAATGGCTGGCCAAATAAAGTAGAATGGGGTTTAATTGGTTCTTGTACCAACTCTTCTTACGAAGATTTATCAAGAGCTGCTTCTATAGCAAAACAAGCTGTAGATAAAGGGTTGGCTACAAAAGCAGAATTTGGTATCAATCCAGGTTCTGAGCAAGTACGTTACACTGCTGATAGAGATGGTTTAATTGGCACTTTTACAGATTTAAACGCTACCATTTTTACTAACGCATGTGGACCATGTATTGGCATGTGGGATAGAATGGGTGCAGAGAAAAAAGAAAAAAATACCATTGTACACAGCTTTAATAGAAACTTTGCTAAACGTGCAGATGGTAACCCAAATACCTATGCATTTGTTGCTTCTCCTGAAATAGTTGCAGCATTAGCCATTGCTGGTGATTTATCTTTCAACCCTATTACAGATACGTTAACCAATAATAAAGGTGAGCAAGTAAAATTAGATCCTCCAACAGGTGATGAATTACCAGTAAAAGGATTTGCTGTTGAAGATGCTGGTTATCAAGCTCCTGCTGCTGATGGAAGTGGTGTTAGTGTTGCAGTTGACCCTGTAAGTAAACGTTTACAAATTTTAGAACCATTTGCAGCTTGGGAAGGCACTGATTTAAAAGGTTTAAAATTATTAATTAAAGCAAAAGGAAAATGTACTACTGATCATATTTCTATGGCTGGTCCTTGGTTAAAATTCCGTGGACACTTAGATAACATTTCAAACAACATGTTAATTGGTGCAGTAAATTATTTTAACGAAAAAACAGATAGCGTTAAAAATCAATTAACAGGAGAATATGGTCCAGTTCCTGCAACACAAAGAGCTTATAAAGCTGCAGGTATTGGTAGTATTGTAGTTGGTGATGAGAATTATGGTGAAGGAAGTTCTAGAGAACATGCAGCTATGGAACCTCGTCATTTGGGTGTAAGAGTTGTTTTAACAAAATCATTTGCTCGTATTCACGAAACTAACTTGAAAAAACAAGGTATGTTGGCTTTAACTTTTGCCAATAAAGAAGATTATGATAAAATTCAAGAAGATGATACTGTAGATGTAATTGGATTAACAAGCTTTGCTCCAAATACACCATTAACATTGGTATTTACCCATACTGATGGTTCAAGCGATACCATTACTGCTAACCATACTTACAATCAACAACAAATTGAATGGTTTAAAGCTGGTGCAGCATTAAATATAATAAGAAAGCAAGTAGCTGGTAATT
>JBMLQZ010000464.1:0-5638 GCA_049241285.1 Chitinophagaceae bacterium
AGTTTCATTTAAAAATAAATCAGCACCATTTCTGTAGTCTAGTACATTCTCCATTTCTTTATAATAGGTTTCAGCAGTAAATTCATAGGTATTGAATGCTAAGTTTGAATAGTAACCTATGCTAAACTGATTACTAATTTGTGGCTTAATAATATTACTGGTACTAGCCCATTTATCTAATGGATTAGAGCCATTAGAAGTGGTTATTTGATGCATGTACTGAGCATTACGTGTATACGCTGCTTTAATAGAAGCATTGGCACTTAACATATAACCAATAGAAACTCTTGGTTCAAGATTATAATAGGTTTTAACAATCTTACCTTTTTCATAAACAGTAGTATCGGTAATGTTTCCTTTATCATCAATAGTATAAAAGTTACCTCCACCTAATACATCAAACGAACTAAGCCTTGCACCTAAAGTAATGTTTATGTTTTTATTAGGCTTAAATGTGTTACTTACATAAATAGCATTTTCAAAAGAATATCGTTTGTCTTGAACCTTATTGTTTATGCTTGAAGTAGCACTCCCTGTAATTTCTCCAGGACGAATAATGTGATAAATACTTGACCAACCAAAACGTAAGTTGTTGTTATTGTTAATACTGTATTGATAATCTTGCTTTAAATTCCAGTCTCGTATTTGCGAAAATATTCTAATATCGTTCGTGCCATTTTTAACTTTAAACTCATAGTTGTAATTACTAAAAATTAATGAGGTATTTAAAAACAAACGACTATTAAAAATATGATTCCAACGTAATGTTCCTGTTCCGTTGCCCCAATTGGTGGTGAATTGATTATTAAAACCTAAAAGATCTTTACCAAAATATCCACTTAAAAACAACTTATCTTTCTTACCTAATTCGTAATTTAATTTAGCGTTTAAATCATAAAAATATAATTGGTTATCTTTTGATTTTTCATCTAGTTTTAAAAAAACATCAGCATACGTTCTTCTTCCAGTAATTAAAAAAGATGATTTGTTTTTTTGTATAGGTCCTTCTACATTTAGCTTAGCACTAATAAGGCCCAAACTACCGCTAACACTGGTGTTTTGATTATTTCCTTCATTCATTCTTACATCTAATACACTACTTAATCTTCCTCCATATTGAGCTGGCATTCCCCCTTTATACACGGCTATATCTTTTATTGCATCGCTATTAAACGTTGAGAAGAATCCAAACAAATGAGCAGCATTATAAATGTTGGCTTCGTCTAAAATTATTTGATTTTGATCGGTACTTCCACCTCTTACAAAAATGCCACTATTACCATCACCAGCACTTTTGATACCAGGTAATAATTGAATGGTTTTTAATAAATCTTTTTCACCAAAAATTACTGGAATGTTTTTAGCTTCTTGTACTGATAGTTTTTCGATACCCATTTGTGAACCAGTAACTGAACGACCAGCAGATTTAGTGCTTACAACTGTAACGCTTGCCAAATCGTTGGTTACCTCTAAAAGACCTATGTTTTTTTCGATGTTACCTACCACCTGAATGCTTAAAGTATCGGGCTTTTTACCTAATGCACTATACACTATTTGGTAAGTATTAGGGGCTAATGAAATGCTGTAAAAACCATATTCATTGGTAGCTGTAGCATTATTGGTATTTAATACTTTAACAGTGGCACCAATAATATATTCACCGCTACTTTTAGCTTTAACGCTACCGCTAATAGTATAGTTTTTTTGCCCAATTGCTTTTTGTGCCGAATTGATTAATGAAAGTAATAACAGCACCTTCATTGTTTTTCTAATTGTCATAATAATAATACGTGTTTAAATGATGTTTGTGGAATGATTGCTTACTACAATAAACCTTCTTGAAACCACATTTGAATATTAAAAAGAGAATGAAGTATGCTACAATTGTTGTTTAAAATAGAAAACTTTTTTAGGATGCAATACAGCATCAATAGCTAACCTACTATTCAAAATATTTGTATGAATACCGAAGCATTTTAATTACGGATAACAGCTTGAACACGTGGCCATTTCCATGCATAAAATATAACAATACTTAGAAGAAGAACTTCTACTGTAGCTGCAAAAAACATATGCATCCAAGCTTCTCCAACCAGATTAAATAAAGAATAAGGAATATACACTATAGCAATAACAATATTTATCCAGCGATTTATATTAGCTGGCAAAGCCACTGAAAGAAAAATCATTAATGCAGGAATTGAAACTGAAATGAGTGCTATTAAGTGGAAGTATTGTGTAATATCAAAAACAAATACTTTTCCTTTTAAAATATCATTTATTTTACCAGGCATGTATAAAGCAAAATAATCTACATAAATATAAAGGAACATGAAACTTGCCCATAGAGATGCAAGCTTTAAATTTATACTCACATTAATAGGTTGTAAATTATTGTTAGGTATATTTTCTGTATTCATAAAATTTCATCTAAAAGTTAAATCCAAAGTCAAGACCAATTTGGGTAAAGCTATTATCCCATTTTTTTTCAACGGCTTTAAAAGATGCAGGCACATTGGTTCTTAGAGGCCAATAGCTGCATCCAATTGATGGTTCAAAAAAGAATTTATTTTTAAATAATTTAAATTGATATCCTAAATAGAAATCTAGATACAAAGTGTACCCATTTCCAATTTTTTTGTTATTCACATCTTTATATTTTTCAAAAGCATTAAGAGCATAAAGAGAAGTATACAATCCTTTCCACCAAAAACGTTGATATCCTAAAGTGGGTGCAATAATACGTGCATGACCAGGATAGTTTTCTCCAGGTGCATCAAATGAAGATGAGCTAAAAGGAATGCCTAACGGCCAAGCGTAAATAGATCTTTTAAATCTAAAGGAAACAACATCTTTTGGCGTTATTCTGTACCCTACATTTAACTGTACATACTCTGGGTTGTTTACATTATCAAGATTTCCCAACATTAGCAGTGAACTACCAATGAACCATTTTTTATAATTACTTTTTTGGGGAACATCTTGTGCACTAATGTGTGCCTTACAAATGAATATGATTATAAAACCTATCCATAAAATTTTCTTTTGCATAATCAAGTTTTTATAACTACTTAATGATGCAAAAGTGGAATGATAGGTAGGTAAGAATCGTTCACTTAAGTTAATAAATGAGCTTACTGTTTACTTTTTTCTATAATTCTTGCTCGTAATCTGCTTAACGACTGTGGTTTTATACCTAAAAAACTAGCTAATTGGTGTTGAGGAACACGTTGTATAAGATCGGGTCTTTTTTGAAGTAAGTTTTGATATCGTTGTTCTGGAGAAGAAGTTTTAAATTCATCAAAATCTATTTGTTGTTTAGCCAATAATTCTTCTGAAAACATTCTACACATGATTTCAAACTTGGGAAATTTGCTGTTTATTTCTGCACCCATATCGGCATTAGAAATTAGTAACATGCTGTCTTCAACACAACTAATAAAATATTCTGAAGGAGATTTACTAATAACACAATAAGGTGTTAATGCTTCCATTTCTGTATAAAATGCGGTAGTTTTTTCTTCCCCATCTATCAAATAATAGCTTCTAATACATCCATTTAAAACAAAATAACTTTCTTTTGTTCTTTGACCTTCTTTAAGCAAAACTTCTCCCTTTTTTACACTATGAAATAGGTTTAAAGAAAGCAATACATTCTTTTCTTCTTCATTAAGGGTAATATATTTAGATATAAAGCTAAAAAGTAAGTTTTCCATTATTTTTTGTTATTACAATACATTATTGCACTTGCTTCAAAATACCTAAAATCAGCAGCTTCAGCTCTTTAAAATGTGCACACGGTAATATGGGCAAACTTACTTCTTTTAATTGATTGTTTATTGATGCTTCTTAATGATTATACGTGATGTAATGAAAAGATATTATTGGCTATTTTGTTGAACATCACTTTGCATGGAAATGATTTATGAAGCAATACAATTTGTTCTTCATAATTAGAATTGGGGTTACCAAATAATGTATAAAAATACATTAGAGACCAATAGTTTATAAGCAGAGAGTAAGCCTAAAATAATTTCCCAAAAGCTTGGAATATTTTTGGTTATAAAATTCTGAAATATAAGTAGCAAAAAAATGAAGGGTATTAAGTGATTAATTACTAAGCCAATTGAAAGAATTACAGTAATACTATTAATGAATTGAACTTTAGTTCATTGTGTATTTTAAATTCTTTTGAAGCAGTAATTAGTTTACTCGTTTCATTGGAAATTTCTGTTTACGTTCCATTCCATTTTTGATTCCTGAAATTTCTGCAACTAATGAGTCGGCATTAATTTTAGTGTAGGAAATTAATTGTGGAAAATCATGCTGTAAATTTTCAAACACTATGGTATTATCTTCAACAATTTTTGCACTAAATTTCACAGGCATATTGTTATTTTGATTCGTAACAGTAGGAATATACCAAACGTTGTTTTGCTCTTGAACTAATTGTATTGTTTCAAACACAATTGTATCTTTTTCTTTAAGCATATAACTCTTACCAAATAGTTCTTGATTATTTATTTTAGTCCAAGTTTCAAAAATATTACCTCTTTGCGATTTGTTTTCCCAAGTTCCTAGCAGCCAATTTGCTTTTTTAATATCACTTTTTTGATTTGTAATCCAACTGCAAAAAATGATTACAGTAAGTGTTGCAAATAGTATTAGATGTTTCATGGTATTGTTTTAATGAATTGAATGAATAGCCATTTTGTTTCCTTCAGTATCTAGGAATATTGCAAAGAATCCCATTTCAGGACTAATTTGTGTTTTAGGAAGAATTACTTTCCCCTTATTGGGTTCTATTTTGTTCAACACAGTTTGCAAATCGTCTCCACCATTCAAATAAGCAAGTATTCCATCGGTTGATGGTTTATAATCTTCACCTTGTATTATTGCTCCTGAAACGTTTTTTCCATCAGTAGGAAAAAAGCCCATTTTTGTTCCAAACATTTCAGATTCTTGAATGTCTATTTCAAGAATAGATTTATAAAAGGCTACTGCTCTTTTGAAATCTTTTACTGGTATTTCAAACCAGTTAATTAAGTTTTGCATTGGTATGATATTTTACATTACATGGTAAAGTTGAAGTGGATTTGTAACGTAAAATTGTAAAAATGCGACAGACTTATTCTGTACCATAAAAGAGAGATGACATTTTTAGGCTGCTGCCGTAAAAATCTTTAGGAGTAAGACCTGTAAACTCTTTAAAATCTTTTATGAAGTGAGCTTGATCGTAATATTCACCTTCATATGCCAAAGATGTTAAACTAGAAATTTTTTTATTAATAAGTAACTTAAGAGTGTTTTGTAGTCTTATTGTTTTGGATAATTGTTTAGGGCTTAAACCAATAGCAGTTGAAAACTTACGCTCTAATTGCCTACGATTAATTTGCATTCTTTTTGAAACTTCGTCAATTGATAATTGACCATTTGCAGTTAAAATTGTTTCAACTGTAGATTTTACAATACGATTAATGGCTTCAAATGTTGTTAACTTACCTAATAAAAATGTTTCGATAAGTTGTATTCTTTCAGTAGTTGATTGTGTAGTAACTATCGCTTGTTCTATTTCAAGTCCTTCTATTCCAAACAATTTTTCTAAAGAAACGGCTGTATTTTCCATTTCTTTAATTGG
>JBMLQZ010000465.1:0-1441 GCA_049241285.1 Chitinophagaceae bacterium
GATTTTAGAAAAATTCATTACTGGGTGAGCAATTACAAAGGCAATATAAAGCCCCAGAAAAAGGCATTAAAAAAGGAAGAACCAGTTTCTGCTTCATTTGCTGAAGTAAAGCTATTACAGGCAGAACTTGGTAAAGCCAAGCTCCATAATGAAGTGCTTGAAGAAATGCTAAAATTATCTGAGCAATTAACAGGAATTGAGCTTAGAAAAAAGTTTGGCACCAAGCGATTGTAAATGTAGAACAAAGAGAGCCGAGAAGTATCACTTCGCTTTGTTCATTGCTTGGTTATAGTCGGCAAGGGTTGTATAAAGCCCAACACAGTCATCAGCAGCAATGTTTTGAAGAAGAATTATTAGTGCAGCAAGTACATAAAATTAGGGTTCATCAACCTAGAATAGGAGGCAGAAGATTGCATTATATGTTGCAGTCCTTTATGCAAGAACATCAATTTAGCATAGGTAGAGATTCGTTTTTTGAAGTACTGTTAAGGAATGGATTATTGGTTAGAAGAAGAAAGCGAAAAAAGCCAGTAACAACCGATAGTTTTCACAGGTACAAAAAGTATAAGAATCTAATAAAAGAGCTGATACCATTAGCTTCTAATCAATTATGGGTAAGTGACATTACCTATATTCATTTGAATAATGGGTTTGGTTATTTGAGTTTAATAACAGATGCTTATAGTAGAAAAATTGTAGGTTTTTATCTATCCAAAACATTGGCAGCCAGTGGTAGTATTCAGGCATTAAAAATGGCTTTGCAAAACAATACAAACATAAAAAACCTCATTCATCATAGCGATAGAGGAGTGCAGTATTGTTGTAATGATTATGTGTGTATTCTTAAAAACAAGAAGATAAAAATATCGATGACCGAAAATGGCGATCCATTAGAAAATGCGATAGCTGAAAGGGTAAATGGAATTTTAAAAGATGAATTATTGGAAGAGGTATATACAAATTTTGCATCAGCTCAAGAAGGCGTAGCAAAAGCAATTAGTGTATACAATTATCTTCGTCCCCACAGTAGCATTAGTTACAAAACGCCAATTGAGTTGCATAGCAACAACGAACCAGTTGAGCGAAAATGGAAGAATTACTATGCAAAAAGGGGGCTACAAAAAGTTGAAGTTGCTGATGAAATATGCCGATGAAAAAAATATTTCTTTAGCTATGATGGGCTACAAAATATTTTTTTCATCTACAACCCTAACTTTGAAGAGTAAACCTATTGAAGGACTAAAAAGAAAATGTAAACCTGTCGTAGGATTAACAACAAAAAAATGTCAACTAATTTCAGGACGAGGCAGAGGGTTGTTAAATTATGAAACAACAAATTACTAATTCCTGACAGACTTGTCAGATATGATTGTAAATGAAGATCAATAAAACTGCCACCAACAAGAGGTTTTGTGCAAGTGTGGCTTGACGGATTTCGCCA
>JBMLQZ010000466.1:0-2197 GCA_049241285.1 Chitinophagaceae bacterium
AATATGTATATTGATGAAGCCAATTTATTGGTAAAAAAATCTACCACAACTACCAAAGAAAATGGTACTTACGATATTGAAATGACTTATGGAAAATTTGCCAATTTTGGGTTACCTGATAAAGTGGTATTTAGCTTTAATACCAAAGATTACAAGTTACCTAAAGGCATTACTTTAGAATTTGATGATGCTGAAAAACCACAAACGGAAGCTCAAAAATTAAAGAATAAAAAAGGTAGGGTAGAAATTACGTATTCCAACTATATAGTAAATAAAGGTGTGAATGATAGTGTTTTCAAATTGTAGATTATTCATTACTATCATTCTCAATTTCTGGTATTTGATTATCGAAAATAAGTTTGGTTTCTTCAGTTGGTAATTCTTGAACGTTTCTTAGCTTACGTTCAATGGCTCTTGTTCTTACTTCAGAGCTATCAATAACATTGGTGGCTTCTATTAATTTCTTTTTCGTTTTTGCTAATACATCACCAAACTGTGTAAATTCTGTTTTTACTGCACCCAACAAATCCCATACTTCACTGCTACGTTTTTCAATAGCCAATGTTCTAAAGCCCATTTGTAAGCTATTTAACAATGCACTTAAAGTGGTTGGTCCTGTAATTGTTATTTTGTAGTCTCGTTGCAATTGTTCAAACAATCCTGGCACTCTTAGTACTTCTCCAAACAAACTTTCATATGGAAGAAACATAATGCCATATTCTGTGGTATTGGGTGGATCAATGTATTTTTCCTTAATGTCTCTTGCATTCTTTTTTATGCTTTGAATAAACGCTTTTCTATGCGTATCAATTTTGTCAGCATCTGCTTGTTCGTAAGCTTCTACTAAAGCTTCATAATCTTCTTTTGGAAATTTAGAATCTATAGGTAGCCACAGTGTTTTTTCTAAGTTGTTACCATGTGGCATTTTTATGGCAAATTCTACCAAAGCACCGCTGCCAACTTTTGTTTTTACATTCTTTTCATATTGTTCGTTTGTAAGCAAATCTTCAATAATGTTTTGTAGCTGATATTCGCCCAAAACACCTCTTGATTTTACATTGCTCATTACCTTTTTTAAATCACCAACACTTACAGCTAAGGTTTGCATTTCACCTAAACCTTTATGAACTGCTTCTAATCGTTCACTCACTTGTTTAAACGATTCTCCAAGCCTTTTTTCCAGCGTTTCGTTCAGTTTTTCATCTACCGTTTTACGCATTTCTTCCAAGCGTTTTTCATTACTTTCTTGTAAGGTTTTAACTGATGTTTCTAACGATAATTTTAAGGCCGCCATTTTTTCGGTATTGCTTGTATTTTGTAGGGTTTGATTTTTGTCGAACTCTGCAAATAATTCTCTTAATCTATCCTTATAATCTTTTAAAGCATTGTTTAATTCGGCTTTAAAAGCTTCAAGATTTTCTTTTAATTCCTTTCTGCTTTCTTTACTATTTGTATCAATATTTAATTGAAAAGCCAATAATTTTTCTTCTATGGTTTTTCGTATACCTTCTAATTTTTCTACGTTTGTTTGGGTTAATAAGTTGAGTTGCTGAGCAAATGTTTGGGTAAATTGGTTGAGTTGATGACCCATTTCTGTTCTTAAACCCACAGCAGTTTCAGTAGATTCTTTTCGTTGAATAACAAATTCGTTTTTCAGATTTTGCTCGGTGTTTTTTACACTTGATTGCACAACAGCTATATCAGATTTAATAGCTATCCACTCGCTATTGTTTTCTTTTTTACCGGCCTTAATGGTAAGAATAATGTTAACGATTAGTAGAATAGCAATTAATGCTAAGAATGTGAAAATGAGAATCATAAATGATCTTTCTTTTAAGTTAAAGTTAATGATGACGTACTAATCAATACTCATTAAATGGTACTTAAAAAAATATCTATTAATTGAACAATACGTTTAAACTTGAATGCAACGTAACCTTTTCATCTCTTCAAAAAAGTATATGCAATGTTTAAAAAGAACTCTTTTGAAATAGAAAAGTAGGATTATGTGATAGTAAATTACAATGCTAGATAATTTGCAAACTTTTGCATTTTGTAGAAATATTTACACCATAATTTACTACTTCTTATTTACAAAAAATACTTCACTACAATACATACAATGGCGTAAATGCAGGTGGCTATAAAAATACCCCTTGCTGTTTGATCTTTTTGCTGGTTCACATAAATCGTAAAT
>JBMLQZ010000467.1:0-1346 GCA_049241285.1 Chitinophagaceae bacterium
GTGTTATACTTATAATTTTTACAATTGTATTTTTTAAACTTGTAATTTTTCATTTTGAATGGTATTGCCATTCCAAAAGATGCCATTACAATAGATTGTAGCAATAAGTTTATATATCCTTCATTCATAGATATTTATACCGATTACGGTGTTCAAACACCACAACGTACATTGGGAGCTTTTAACTTTAATGCTCCCGCTCAATTAACTAGCAATACAAAAGGTGCTTACGGTTGGAATCAAGCCATTAAGCCAGAAACAGAAGCATACAAACAATTTACTGCTGACGAAGCAAAGGCAAAACCATATAGAGAAATTGGTTTTGGAACCGTACTTACACATGTAAAAGATGGTATTGCAAGAGGAACAGGTGCTGTAGTAACATTAGCAGCTAGCGAAAAAGATAATGTTACTTTATTAGAAGAAAAAGCTTCCGCTCATTATTCGTTTAATAAAGGAACATCTACTCAAAGTTATCCAAGCAGTGCAATGGGTAGCATTGCCTTGTTGCGTCAAACCTATTTAGATGCACAATGGTATAAAAACAAACCAACAACCGAAGGAATCAATCTTTCTTTACAAGCATTTAACGATAATCAACAACTACCACAAATTTTTGAAGCCGATGATAAATGGGTGAATTTAAGAGCCGATAGAGTGGGAAAAGAATTTGGCGTACAATACATTATTAAAGCTGGAGGAAACGAATACCAACGTATTCAAGAAATGGCAGCAACAAAAGCAACATTTATTCTTCCACTTAATTTTCCGCAAGGAATGGATGTAGAAGATCCTAACGATGCAAGATTTGTATCATTAGCAGATATGAAACATTGGGAATTGGCACCTACCAATCCTGCTGCTTTTGAAAAGGCAAATATTCCTTTCTGTTTAACAACGGCCGACTTAAGAGATAGCAAACAATTCATGGCCAATTTGCGTAAAGCCATTGAATATGGATTAACCACATCAAAAGCTCTAGAGGCGTTAACCAAAACGCCTGCTACATTATTAAACATTTACGATCAAGTTGGTAGTATTGAAAATGGCAAATGGGCAAACTTCATCGTTACAACCGATTCTATTTTCTCTGAAAAATCTATTGTTTTACAAAACTGGATTCAAGGAAATAAATATGCTGTTAAAGAAGAAAGCTGGAATGAAACAAAGGGTACCTACAATTTAGTAATTCATTCAGCCAACGGCACTCCTACCAATTATATGTTAGATGTAAAAAATACATCAACAGCCACCATCATTGGAAAAGATACTTTAACACCAAAATTTAGTTTTGATGGAAAAATGGTGAAAATGAGTTTTTCGCCAATAGTTGCAAAACGAGGTGC
>JBMLQZ010000468.1:0-2609 GCA_049241285.1 Chitinophagaceae bacterium
ATAAATATGTTTTCTGGCAGAATTGGTACTTACTCTTATACTGTTTAGTCCAGCTTCACATAAAGCTTTTACAGCATCAGGTTTTGAACCATTGGTATTAATATTAATACTGCCTTTTGGTGTGTGTTTTCTAATTTCAATAATGGCTTCTCTTATTGTTTCCCACATTAATAAAGGCTCGCCTTCACAACCTTGTCCAAAACTGATAATTGGGTAAGGTGCATTCATTAAATGTGGTACTGTAAACTCTACAATTTCTTCAGCCGTTGGCTTAAAATTTAATCGATCTTGTGGTGACGTTATTTCTTCATCTTGTGGTTGAAAAGATACACAACCAATACAGTTTGCATTGCAAGCAGGAGAGGTAGGCACAGGGCATTCCCATCTTCCTAAAGAAAAATTTCTTGCAGCAGGACAAGTATACGTTAAACAACAAGTTTCCATTAAATGTTTCACCAAACGATTGTGTGGATATGCTTGTAATAATTGATTGGTTCCACTAATAATTTTTGTGTCGTTATAACCTGCTGCTTCTTGACGAATATCTTGTTCAATTCGTACAGCTGCTACATAAAATTTTTCGTTGTACCAAGCAGCTGCTGTGTAACAAAACAACGGAAGCATTGGTGCTTCTGGCAAAGTTTCATAAGCTGCCAAAAACAAACTTGTATGTGCAGGAGGAATAAATGCTGCAACAGCCCATCCTTTTTCGCACAAACGCATGTCGCCAGTTTCTACATCAATGCCAATACCTCTTCTTCCGGGTAATTCATATAAATTACCACCTTCAGGTAACTCAATCCAATCATCTAATTCTACTGGAAAAGCATCCCAACCAGCTCTGCCAACTGCATATAAACTGGTATCTTCAAATATATTACCATTTCCATCTGAATATAAAATATAGGGTGATTCTGTTAGCATGAAGTTGTTTTCTATTTGTTTAGAAATCTTGAAATGAAAATCAAAAACCTTATTTACTAATTAGTTGATTCTATAACTGATTAATTAGGTTGTAATTGCTCTTTACAAAAGGTATTAAACTCATGTTCAGTTTCTTTTGAAACCAATTCATGAACTTCTTTTTGTATTAATTGGTTGTTTTTTAAATCAATCGTTAATAAGCCATCTTTTAAAACCACATTATTCACCATTGACCATTGTATTTTTTTTACAGGAAAACTGTTAATGGCAATTTCTTCATTATCAAATCCTATTTCTGGTTGCACTTTTATAGGCTTTTCTAAAATTGCTGCAACTATGTATACAAAGCCTATCCATATTCCATTTGGTATTAAAAACCAGCCAAAAGCACCAAACATTAATGCCAATCTATAATATGGGATAGATGCCATTTTTTGTGTTCTAAAACAATAAATCCACCAACCAATCATCAGTAAACAAATAACGATTAATAGAATTCCGGTTGTTTCTGTTAAATAAGTATTTTCAAAAAAAAGCGTATGATATGCTTCAAATAAAAATCCTGCAACAGCCAACAAAATCATGAATTGATTAATAAAATCTATGAGTTTGAAAGTGGATTTCTTTAACAGAATGATAAAATCGTATGTTTTAGACATGCATCTGAATTAGTAAAGAGTGCAAAAGTAAGTAAGCAATTGCATACTTCCATGTGAAGCTGTTAGGGATTGATTAGTGGTATAAATAACTACATAATAACAAAAGCAATATTTTTTTCATTCAAATGTTACAAAAACCAAAAATCATTTTTATGCATCTGTTTTTTGAATTCTTTTCTAAACCAATGGCTATTTTTTTGTTGAATGAAACCGTTTTTTTAACAGTGCTTACTATAAATGATTCTATTGTCGATTTGTTTTTCAGCTACTTTTGCACTCTGAAATTGAAGATATTATGAAGAAAACGCACATTGTAATGTTGGTGTTGATAGTTGTAGCTATTACAGTATTAATTAGTTATACAGGCGATTTAACCACTTACGAAACCGTGGCTTCGGCAAAAGAAAAAGAGGGAAAGTTTGTAAACTTAATTGCCAAATTAGATAAAACACAGCCTTTAGAATACGATGCCATAAAAAATCCGAACTATTTACGTTTTACAGCTGTTGATACACTTGGAAATACAGTAAAAGTGGTGTATCATAATACCAAACCAACCGATATGGAAAAAAGTGAACGATTGGTATTAAAAGGTAGAATGGAAGGCGATCATTTCGAGTGTAAAGATATTCTTTTGAAATGCCCTAGCAAATACAAAGATGATGTAAGTGCAGCATCTTTAAGCCTTAAAGAAAATGCGAAATAATTATTTCAAGCATTAGTGTTGGTTGTTTCTAATCTTGAATTACTCTTTTATACAGCAATTTTTATTTATCAATTACAATATTTTTCATGCAATATTTAGGCGAACATTTATTACCGGGGCAAATTGGTCAGTTTTTTTTAGTGTTATCATTCATCTCTTCTTTAGTTGCCACAGTAGCTTATTTTAAAGCGAATAAAACCACTGAGCTTTTAGAGAAATCTAGTTGGATTCGTTATGCTAGATATGCTTTTTTGACAGAAACCATTTCGGTTTTTGTGGTATTTGCAGTCAGCGGTTTTTGGCATGGAACACATTTAAAT
>JBMLQZ010000469.1:0-1632 GCA_049241285.1 Chitinophagaceae bacterium
GTAAAACAAATTATACAGCCACTTTTGCTTTAATAGCAGGATGATGCTGGTAATTTTCTAATGTAAAATCGTTGTAAGTAAAGTCGAAAATATTGGTAATGTTACTATTTATCTTCATAGTTGGTAATGGATAAGGCAATCTTGTTAATTGCAATTCAGCTTGTTCTACATGGTTACTATATAAGTGAACATCACCAAAAGTGTGCACAAAATCGCCATATTCTAAATTACAAACTTGTGCTATCATCATGGTTAATAAAGCATAGGAGGCAATATTAAAAGGAACACCTAAAAAAACATCTGCACTTCTTTGATAAAGTTGGCAGCTCAATTTTCCATCGGCAACATAAAACTGAAAAAGGGTATGGCAAGGCATTAATGCCATATCTGGCAAATCGGCAACATTCCAAGCACTTACAATTAATCGTCTGCTATCTGGATTTTGCTTTATTTGTTGAATTACTTCAGAAATTTGATCAATGATTTTTCCATTAACGCCTTCCCAACTTCTCCATTGTTTACCATAAACGGGTCCTAAGTCACCATTTTCATCAGCCCATTCATCCCAAATGCTTACTCCATTTTCTTTTAAATATTGAATATTGGTACTTCCCTTTAAAAACCAAAGTAATTCATGAATAATACTTTTTACATGTAATTTTTTGGTTGTAACCATCGGAAAACCCTCTTGTAAATTAAAACGCATTTGATAACCAAAGCAACTAATTGTTCCAGTACCAGTTCTGTCGGTTTTAGTTACACCATTATCTAAAATATGTTGTAATAATTCTTGGTATTGTATCATGTTTGCAAAGTAACCATGTTTAACAATTAGAAAATCTATTGTTTTAACATTGGGGATTTTCTGTGTAGAAGCCTTTACACTTAATAAATAACTGTAATTCAAATCGATAAAGTAACGATTCTGTAGTACGTTTATATTTACAGGCAGTAGTATATCTTCTATCTTTTTGAGTTTGTTACTGCCATTTGAAGAAAATATATATTAATAGTAGAAATTTGTATAGTGTGTTTTTTAGTTAAATTCTATCGTAAATGAAAAAAGGCTTTAACACGGTCTACCTTTTTATTGCAGTTGCCTTTTTAATATTGGTAGCTAGTACTGTTTTTGTAACTTATTATCAATCAGATGTTCTGAAAAATAATATTACCGATACAGATAAACATAGAAAGGTGTTAGCTACTACTAATCAAATTTTGGCAAAATTTGATAATGCAACTAAATTGTATCTGCTAACAAGTGAAAAATCTGCTCAATTATTAGCAATAAATGAAAAAGATGCTTTAGTTAATGAGCTAATTATTCTTAATAAACATCTTCAATTTGTACCAAATAAAACAAGTCTATTCAATTCTTTAAATGCTCTTATTCAGCAACAAATAAAAATTAATGATGCATTTATTCAAACTAAATTAAAAAGTACAAGTGTTAATTCTATTCAATTGGTAGAAAATTTAGCCATTAGTCAGCAAGTTGCTAAACTAATAAATGAATTAAAACTAGAACAAGATGCTATTTTGTCTGAAAAGAATAGTCGAAATGTTAAAGAAATAGAGCAATTACAATACTCATTTTTTATAGTATTAGCATTGTTATTTGGTAGTTTTTTC
>JBMLQZ010000470.1:0-1332 GCA_049241285.1 Chitinophagaceae bacterium
AATTAATTCGTTGGTGTTACTATTTTCATTAGCTAAAGAAAATTGCGATTGATATTTTAATGCCTCACTTGTAAAACCCATTTGAAAAGCCGTTCTCACTACATCTTTTTTTAACTGCAAAGGAAGTGCAACACCATAGTAGCTACCATTATTATTTAAGTATAATTCTACTGCATTTCTATACGAAATAAATGCATTGTTTATATCTCCATTTACTTCATAAATAATGCCTTGAATGTTTAACGCAAACGCATCTTTACTGTAACGGGTGGTTTTACCATTAAACTTATCTGCTTGTGTTTGTGTAGTTAGTTCTATACGTTTTGCTTCTACAACTGCATCTTCTACTTTATTCAAATACAAATAATTCAGTGCTTTGTAATAATGCATCATAAATGGCTCAAAATCATCAGCACTGTATGTTTGTACCATTGGGTTAATTAGGTTAGTAGCAGCAACATCTCCTAAATTTTTTCTAGTTTGTTCAATGAATGCATCGGCGGCATTTAAATAAATATTGCTACTATCATATTGCTTTGTAAGATGAAACAGTTTTCCTTTTTCAAAGTAATACAACAATACATTTCTTTTTTGTTGGATAAATGAATTGTTGTTTAAACTAGCCTTTGCAGATGCATAATGACCAGCTTGCACTTGATGGTAATAACTACCCATTTTTGATTTGTAGGTAGTTCTAGCACAACCTATAAAAAAGGGTATTAAAAGTATACCTATTAACACCCGTTTTATAAGAGAATAGTAATGCATTGTAAAAGTTGTTCTATAAAAATGGATAAGTAGCATGAAGCATTATGTTATCAATAACATGTAGCCATCAATTAAAAATGCTTTGTAAATAAGAAGAATGATTGCTTAAAAAAATGCTGTGTTAGTTTTTAACGTACTTAGCAATTTTTTTATCGCCAATCCAAACAACTTCGTGGGTTTCTATATTAGTAAGTTCTAAGTTAATTTGGTAAGTAACTGTTTTTTGTCTTTTATGACCATCAACAATTGAGTTAATGCTACCCTGTAAAATATAATCTGCACCATTTTCTAAACCAAACTTTTTCATGGTGCTTTGAGATGCATTTGTTTGCTGATCGGCTTTTTCAGCTCTTAATTCTTCTCTCTTTTTACCACTTTGAACCAATCTAATTTTATCTGAACGTAAAAATGCTCTTTCTAAATCTTTAATAAACATTTCTGCTTCAATATGTTCGTGACTTTTATTAGTAACCATACCAACAATAACTACAGGATTTTTTGCTTTTGCAGTTGTATGATTACTAACCCATTTATCCATAAGTACTTGACCAATCATTTCGTCAG
>JBMLQZ010000471.1:0-2141 GCA_049241285.1 Chitinophagaceae bacterium
GCTAATAATCAATTAGTTATAATGCCTGCCTATTGGTTTATGTACAATATGTATGCATTGGCAAGAAATTCTTGGAAGTATTTAGATAGAGATAAACGTGTAGATAAGGTTCAGCTTATTGAATTTGATTATTTGGCTCCAGATACCATCAATGAAATGTTTACAAGCCTTGAAATAATGGAACTAGCCGTAGGTAATGCTTACTTCAATAAAGAAGGGAAAAAGAAGTTTCTTAAAGAAGAAAGTATTGCTATTGGTAAACAATTATTAGCTGAGCAAAACCCAATAATTGATGAATTAGAAGTTACAGTTCCAGATTTTGAAAACAATAAACGTAAAACCATACTCATTAAAACCAAACAAGCATACATTCTTTTTAAAGAATTGATAACATACTATGGTGTTTGTACTTTAATTGAATTCATGCAATCAAAAAAAATACAATCAATATCAGAATTGCAATCAGAATTTCCAACAAAAATGAAAAGGAATCAATGGCAAAATATTGGTGGACAATTAATGCCTAGTTCTGAGGTTGCATTATTAAAATCAAAAATTAAAGCAGGAAAAATTGTAGGATGGGATGCTGTACATCAATTTTATGTTAATCAAGGAAATAATTATGCATTCGCTAAACAGCAACATGCTTTAGCCAGTCTTCAAGAAATTACCGCTATTGCATTAAAAAAAATCACTAACGAACAATTGTTTACATGGATTGATAGCGTTGTTGCAACAAAAACTTGGATGGTAAAAGGCATACAAGAAACAAGGGCAAAAGATTATAAAAATCCATACAGAAAAATGGTATATGATACCAATGAAG
Organism: Chitinophagaceae bacterium; assembly: GCA_049241285.1. Taxonomy (GTDB): domain Bacteria; phylum Bacteroidota; class Bacteroidia; order Chitinophagales; family Chitinophagaceae; genus Parasediminibacterium. Next base: position 827 of record JBMLQZ010000471.1, read on the forward strand.
AAATGGATAAAGTACTTGGTAAGCTTTCTGATAATACGTTTATAAAAGATCAGTTGGTACATTTGAAGGCATTTAAAAAAGCTATGAATCAATTCAAATTAAACTTACAAGTACATCAATAATTTATGAATGCCCAAGTTGATGCTTATATTGATGCTTTAGCAGATATTCAACAAGAAATAGCAACAATAATTAGAGATTTATTGTGGAATAATGTGAATGGATTGGAAGAAAAATTCTCATTTAAAATACCCTTCTATCATTATTTTGGAATGTTCTGTTACATTAAAACAGTGCCAAATGGTATAGAATTATGTTTTTGTAGGGGAAAAGATTTGGTGTTAGCATTTCCTAAATTAAGTATGTTGAATAGAACTTTGATTGCAGGTGTAACAATCACCAACAAAAAAGACATCATTTCTTTAGAAATTGCATCATTAATACAAGAGGCAGCAGCTTTACAAATTACTATGCATCAATTCAAAAAATATAGAACAGCTAAGCGTAAAAAAAGACTTTAGTATACACTTTTACGTTTGCCACTTTCAAAATCTTTAAAGATAAAAGCACCTAATTTGTCTAAACTTGCAAAGAAAGCCTTGCCATTATTCATTTCGGTAAATTCTTGTACAAAGCTTTGTAAATAAGGGTCAGAAGCAATCATAAATGTTGTGATAGGTATTTTTAGCTTTTTACATTGGGCTGCTAAATTAATACACCTATTCACCACTTTTCTATCTAAACCAAAACTGTTTTTATAATACTTCCCTCCTATTTTTAGGCAGGTAGGTTTGCCATCTGTGATCATGAAGATTTGCTTATTCGGGTTTTTTCTTCTCCTTAAAATATCCATTGCCAATTCTAATCCTGCAACTGTATTAGTATGATAAGGGCCTACTTGTAAATAAGGCAAATCTTTTACTTCAATTGGCCAAGCATCATTTCCAAACACCACAATATCTAAAGTATCTTTTGGGTATTTTGTTTGAATAAGTTCAGCTAATGCCATAGCTACTTTTTTAGCAGGTGTAATTCTATCTTCACCATATAAAATCATAGAATGAGAAATATCAATCATTAAAACAGTAGAAGTTTGTGTTTTAAAATCGTTTTCTCGAATGTATAAATCGTCTTCAAGCATTTTAAAGCTTTCTACACCATGATTAATTTGTGCGTTTCTAATGCTTTCAGTAAAATCAATTTGTTCTAAAGTATCTCCAAATTGATAAGGTCTGCTGTCTGCACTTTGTTCATCACCCATTCCTGTTTTATAAGTTTGATGATTGCCTTGTTTGGCTTTTTTAAGTTTACCAAA
>JBMLQZ010000472.1:0-2582 GCA_049241285.1 Chitinophagaceae bacterium
ATAAAAATCACCCAATTCACAATTAGTAACCATTTAGGCGTATTCCCTGTTTTTTTTTGAAGCAACAAACTAATTCCTAAAAAGTTAACCACCATATTTAAAAAAGGAGAAATAAACCAACCTAGAATAATCACAATGCTATTTACATCTTTATTATCAATAAAATCTTTGGTTTTTGTTACCAATAAACAATACAAAAAAAGCATATTGCATATAAATGCTAGTCTACTTACATATAAATGCCAACGCATATAAATAAATGAAGTTAATGAGATTGAAAAATAGCATTAATTTGCCAACCGCATAACAATACTATATGAAGAATTTTAATTGGAAGAAAATTTTGCCTCATGCAATAGCCGTTTTTGTTTTTTTAATTATTTCCATAGCATATACTAAACCTGCCTTAGAAGGCAAAGTGGTTCAACAACACGATGTGCAGCAATGGAAAGGAATGGCTCAACAATCGTATGCTTTTAAAGAAAAAACTGGTCATTTTCCATTATGGACAAACAGTATGTTTTGTGGAATGCCAGGTTATCAAATTGCAATTGATAGTAAAGACCCTGCATATATCAACGTATATTATGTGCACTTGGCACTTACATTCGGTTTACCAAAACCTTGCTACTATTTGTTTTTATGTTGCCTAGGATTATACTTTTTAGCCATTGTATTAGGTGTAAATCCTTGGTTGAGTATGCTTGGAGGTATTGCATATGGATATTGCACCTATAATCCTGTTCTTATTTCTGCTGGTCACGATACTAAGTTGTTATCTATGGCTTATGCACCAGCTGTTTTAGCTTCATTAGCACTAATATTTCAAAAAAAATATTGGATTGGTGGAGCCATGATTATTATTACTATATCAAACCTATTCTCACAAAGTCACCAACAAATTGCATACTATACCTTTCTTATGGCCGTAATTATGACGGTACCATTTTTAATAAAGGCAATTAAAGCAAAAGATTTTAAGCATATTGGTGTAAGTGCTTTGCTAGCAGTAGTTGGTGCAACTTTATCGCTTCTATTCGTTTCTAATAGTTATTTTCCTACCTATGAATACTCAAAAGAAACTATGAGAGGTGGTGGTAGTGGCTTAACTTTAGGAGTAACTGATAATAAAAACAAAACACAAGGTGGCTTAGATAAAGATTATGCTTTTACCTACAGTTACGGCATTGCAGAATCATTTACATTATTGGTTCCTAATGCAACTGGTGGTGCTGCTGGTGATGGTTTAAAAGAAGATTCAAAAGTGGTGGAACTATTACAAAATAGTGCAGAAATTCCACAACAAATGGGACAGCAATTGTTTCAAGTTGCTAGAGCTTATTGGGGTAATCAACCTGCAGCTTCTCCTGTATATTTTGGTGCATTTATTTGTTTACTTGCTGTTGTTGGTTTTATAGTTTCAAAAAATAGTAATAAATGGTGGCTATTGGCTATTACAATTATTGGAATTGTAATGGCATGGGGAAAGAATTTAGAGTCTATCAACTACTTCTTATTCGATTATTTACCTTTTTACAAAAAATTCAGAGCCCCATCAATGTCATTAACAATGGCACAAGTATCTGTTCCATTAATGGCTGTGCTATTTCTACAAGAATTTTTTGATACGGCTAAAGAAAAACAAGCTGCAATTTTTAAGAAAACATTAATTGTTGCTGGAGGTACTGCTGGCGTTTTAATTGCTTATTATGTTTTTGCTGCCTTTACCAATGACAATACTTTAGAAATGAAAAAGAGCATTGAAGCAGCCTTAAAAGATAATGGCAGCTTTGTAAACAACTTCATGCAAGCTTGGAAAGATGATAGAAAAGACTTGTACATGAAAGACATGATTCGTTCTTTGGCATTTATGGGTATAGCTGTTGGTTTATTGTGGGTATTTGTAAAAAATATGCTGAAAGCACAACCACTTGCCATTTGCTTTGTGTTGTTAGCTTTAATAGATTTATTACCTATTGGAAGAAGATATTTTAGCGAAGATAATTTTGTAGATGCTGATACTTATGAACAAGCTTATGCAAAATACAATGCAGATATTCAGCTAGAAGCAGATAAATCATTTTACAGAGTATTAAACCTAGCTTTTCCAACAGGCAATGGTTTTACTGCAGATATTAGCAATAGCTTTAACGATGCCTTAGCATCTTATCATCATAATACAATTGGTGGTTATCATCCTGCAAAATTGAGTTTGTATGAAGATGTAAAAAATTTTCAAATCATTAAAAACATCCAAGCATGGGCTACTAATAGTCAAGCTAAAGACAGTTTCCCTGTTTTAAACATGCTGAATATGAAATATGTAATTGTTCCAGACCAAAGAGACCCAAAGCAAACAATGGCTTTACCAAATCCATTTGCAATGGGTAATTGCTGGTTTGTAAAAAAGATTGAATTTGTAAAAAATGCCGACGAAGAAATGAAGGCATTGGATAAATTTAATCCTGCAGAAACTGTATTTATTCAAGAAAAATACAAAACAGTTGCAGGTGCCGCTCCTACTTTCGATTCTACAGCTTCTATTAAATTATAAATCAAAAAGGCTAATTTTGCAGCCGAAA
>JBMLQZ010000473.1:0-5124 GCA_049241285.1 Chitinophagaceae bacterium
AATTCTGAAAATGCCAAACGATTTTCTGCAGCTGCTTACTTTTTTGCAAGAGAATTAATGAAAGAAAAAAATGTACCTGTTGGTATTGTTTCAACTTCATGGGGTGGAACACCAGCTGAAGCTTGGACTTCAGGTGATGCATTAATAGATCATCCAGATTTTAAAGATTCAGTAATTCGTTATAGAAGTATTGAAGAAGATTGGGAACAACTGTATCGTAATCATATTCGTGAATCCGATTCTGTAAGAGTTTTGAATAATGGTTCTAAAATGCCACAAATTCCTGCACAAAAAAATTATCCTACTTCATTATACAATGCAATGGTTGCACCATTAGTTCCTTATGCAATTAAAGGGGTAATATGGTATCAAGGTGAAAGTAACGTAGCAAAGGCAAAGCAATATAGAACACTGTTTCCTTTATTAATTAATGATTGGAGAACAAAGTGGGATAACAAAAAATTACCTTTTATTTATGTGCAAATCGCTAATCATTCCGATAGAAAGCCAGAGCCTGTTTTAAATGATAATTTGGCTTTATTAAGAGAAGCTCAAACTATGGCTTTGCAAGTTCCTTACACAGGAATGGCACTAACTATTGACATTGGTGAGGCTAAAAATATTCATCCAAAAAATAAACAAGATGTTGGTAAGCGTTTGTATTTAGCTGCTAATCATGTGGCTTATAATGTTGATAATGTGTATTCTGGTCCTCAATTCAAATCATATAAAATAGAGGGTGATAAAGCAGAAATTAGTTTCAATCATATTGGTAAAGGATTACAAAATAAAGGCGATAAAATAATTGGTTTTGCCATGGCTGGTGAAGACAAAAAATTTTATTGGGCAACTGCAAGCATTGTAGATAATAAGGTAGTTGTTACTTGCGATAAAGTGCCTAATCCTGTAGCAGTACGTTATGGTTGGGCAAATAATCCTGAAGTTACATTGTATAATGTTGAAGGGTTGCCTGCAATACCTTTTAGAACAGATGATTGGTAATGGATAATAGCAGGTTTATTTCTGTTGCTTAATTCTAATGAGATAATTCTTTAAATAGTAATATACTTTTTGTAAAGCCATAAAATGTTTTCCAAGTGGAAAACATTTTATGGCTTTCATATTTAAATAAATTGTTGTAAAAAAATTCTCATAGTTAGATAGTTAATTTTATCATCTTCAAAAATATTATTACATTCAGTTGTCTTTATATTAAGCCATTTATAACCATTTTTATGAATACTTTTTTTAAAGAATTGTTCGAATATAATTATGCAATGAATCAACAGCTTTGTGCATTGATTCAAGAAAATGCTGATAAAATTTCTGAAAAGTCATTACAACTTATTAGCCATATTTTAAATGCACATCATATTTGGAATGAAAGAATAACAAACGAAAAAAATAATTTTACTGTTTGGCAATTACATGCCATTGTTACATTAAAAGCCATTGATGAGCAGAATTATCAAAAATCGTTAAGCATTTTAGAAACATATTTATTGAACGAAACTTTAAGTTATTCTAACTCAAAGGGAGAACAATTTAGCAGTAGAATTCAAGATATTTTATTTCATGTAATTAATCATTCAACTTATCATAGAGCTCAAATTGCATCAGAATGTAAACAGCTTGGTATAACACCCATTTCTACTGATTATATTTTTTATAAACGATAAATACTCGGCATTTGGTAAATAACGACAATTTATAAAACGCCTTAATTTTATATGTATGAAAATATAAGTTACAAAAACTAGTTATATCGGGTTGTTAGTTATTGCTTTTGTATTACTATCGTTTAAACACAACAGACAAAATAGTTTAGTAGATTCTTGGGAAATTGAACAATTAAAAATTGTGTTGTATTCTTATAAAGGTGCTGATACTTCTAAAACGGTTATAGTTAATAGTAGTGAATGGGAAAAGAAAATGAAAACAAAAAATATTAGAACCTTTTTTTATCTAGATGGCACCTATCATTCATTACACAAAAATTTTAAAGACAGTTTTATTTATGACCCTTCAGGAACATGGAGAACTTTGGGTGATTCATTAATAATTCAAGATACTTTTCCTAAAAAATTACCTATCAATACAAGTATAAACTAGATAAACAATTGGTAGAATTTTGGGGTGTTGAAGATTTTGATCAAGATGGTAAGGTAGATGATGTTTATTATAGCAAACAAAAAAGAGTTGATTTAAAATAACAGAAGCAAGCAAAAATTGTTACCTAAACATACTCTTTTAGATCACTTATTTATTTGGCTATTGTTTAATTTGTTGCTGAATATTATTGGCTTTTAATTTATATGCCTTTGCATTTGCTTCATCTTGCATTAATAAATGCACTTCACTTATTTGTGTATAAAATTTGGTAACATCTGAATGTATTTCCCCTCTTTGTAAAATTTTATTTTCCAAACCTTTTTTAAAATACAGCAAAGCGTTTTCGTAGTCTTTTTGTTCCCTGTATGCATTTCCTAGTCCTCTATAACTTTCCGTAATTTCTGCACTTTTATCACCAAATACAATCGATCTAATTTGCATGGCTTTAGTATGTGCTTCTATAGATTTATAATAAGCTTTTGCATTCAAATAAACGTTTCCAATGTTGCCATAACTTGTTGCAGTTAATGAATGCATTTCTCCCACTTTTAATAATCTAATTTGTAAGGCTTTCTCATGATATGCTAATGCTTCTGTATACTTTTTTTCTGCGTTTAATACTACTCCTAAACTTATGTAAGTATTGGCTATTTCTAAGTTATTTGAGTCAAGCTTTAAACCTCCTATTTCTAAAGCTTTCAGTAAGGTATATTTTGCTGCGTCATATTTATCTTGTCTTGTTAGTATAATGCCAATTTGATTGTAAGCATTCACACATGGTTCTATTTTTCCTGATGCCTCTAAGTCAGTAATTGCTTTTTGATAATAAATAATAGCACTATCATATTGCATAGTTTTTCTAAGCTTTTCAGCTTGTTCATAATTGCTATTTACAACTGTATTATTTTGTGCTTGTACAAAGTTTGTGTGTGTATTTATTAGGCAAGTAATAAGTATTTTTATTGCATACAATTGATAATATTTCATAAATAGTTATTGGTAGAATAGATTAACGTAAAAGTATTCTTCTAATTTACAGTTTTCATTTATAGAAATCATTTTATTTATTAGTTGTGATCCTTTTTTAACAATACTTAGGTGCATCAATAATGTTTAATCATTTACTAAATAAATAGTACCAATCACTATGCATATCATAGAAATTCCTACAAAGAATGATTCTATAAAAGCAACTATTTTTTCAGCAAATGCACAACCAAGTGCAGTGGTCATTATTGCAACAGCAACAGGTGTAAAGCAATCTTTTTATAAAAAATTTGCAGCGTTTGTTTCAAACAATAAAGTGATAGTAATCACTTTTGATTATTTAGGTATTGGGCTCTCTTTACAACAACCCATACAGCAGCTTACCATTAATGCAAGTGATTGGGGAAGAATTGACTTAGAAGCTGTTATACAATATGCATTCACCAATTATCCTGATGTTCCAATAAACGTACTAGGACATAGCATTGGTGGTCAATTAATAGGCTTAGCAAAATCATCTACAAAAGTGAATAAGCTTATTTTAGTTGCTGCACAATCTGGTTATTGGAGATTTTGGAAAGGGGCTGCAAAGATTAGAATGTGGGCTAATTGGTATTTATTGTTTCCGCTTTTTATTCGATTATTTGGTTACATGCCTTCTAAAAAAATTAGTTCAATGGAAAACTTACCAAAGCTTGTTGCAAAGCAATGGAGTAGTTGGGGGAGAAAGCCGAATTATCTTTTTGATGATACTTCTAATAATGAATTATTTTTTGATACAATTTCAATAGATGTATTTGCTATTAGTATTGATGATGATGTATTTGCACCCAAGCAATCGGTAGATTGGTTTACTGCTAAATATTCCAATGCCAATATAAAAACATTGCATATTCAGCCCAAAGATTATGGAACAAAGCATATTGGTCATTTTGGAATTTTTAAAGAAAAATTTGCTGAAAGTATTTGGCCAATATTGGTAAATGAAATTCAAAAAACAGTTGATTAAACTTTTTAGATTTTCAGAAATAAGCTTACTCAAAGTACACTTTTAAAATATAATCACTTTCAATGCAATACTTAAATCAATTCCTTTGTTTCGTATAGGGTAAGATTTTCAATTATACCATAGTTATTCTAACACATTAATATTTTACTAACAAAATTGTAATAGCAATGGCATAGTCATAATCTTGAATTGGTTTATAATTGCTGGATATAATCAATAAATTTTGTAGTAGGCTTTCCGAGTGCTTCCCAAGTTTTTTGTGCTTCAAACTTTTCAGGATAGTTATTTAGTGCATCAACTATATGGGCACCATAATTGAATCTTCTATTAAAGTTTCCGAAGAATTTTAATACACCTATTGGTGCTTTCATAATGCTAATTTTTTGCTTTTTATAGTGGGTTACATAAAATTTAGCAGCCTCATCAGCTGTAAAGCCTTCTTGCCCTTGAATTACATAATCATGATTGCCTGAGTTAATGGCAAAAGCTTTTGCTACTTGTTTGCCATAATCACTTCCTGCAATTAAGTACATTTTATAATTCGATTTTCCTGCTAATGCTATTGCTTTTCCTTGTCTGTAAGCCCCTTTGTCAAAGCTTTCCATAAAAGTTGAAGGATAAAAAATAGAATAATTTATGCCACAATGCTTTATTTTTTCAACAGCTTTTTGTTTTATGTCAAATACCCACCAATGAAAGTTGTTTGTGCCTTGATATAAATGTACTAATGATGACAAGTAACCAATTCTTTGAATATTCGATTGTTGTGCTGCTTGTAAAATATTATCTAACCCTTCTCTCTCTGGCTGAAATTGTTGTTTGCTACTTTTTTGTTCAACCGATAAGTTTAAATACAAAATATCTTTATTTTCTAAAAACTGTTGTACGGCTGTTTTATCTTGTAAATCTCCTTCTATAAATTCATGTGTATTACCAAAAATTTTCTTCGCTTTTTCTTTGTTTCTTACAAATAAAGTCACACTTGTGAGGAGAATACAGACGCATCTCAAGCACCT
>JBMLQZ010000474.1:0-8781 GCA_049241285.1 Chitinophagaceae bacterium
TCCCATTCCTCTAAACTTATTTTGTAATTGTTTCCACATACACATAATTCTATCTCTTTCACTAAATCTATTATTGCTTACATAATATACTTTACCATAGTGGTAAGTTATAATTAAGTTTAAATGTAGACTGTTACATTCATTGTAAATACTACCCAATTTGTCTACTAATTCATTATAAAAATTGCTAGAGTTCGGTTGTAAAAACATATCAAATGCTACGGGCAAACGAATGGTTTTAAATCCATTTTTTTTTATTTCGGTTACCTTAGAAATAATGTCTGCTTTAAGTAGCTCTTCTGTGGTTTTCCAAGTATGTTCTAAAGCCGATAAGTTAACACCTGCCCCAAAATGTGGCATATGTTGTTTATACTCAGCTGTTTTATGTGTGTAGTTATCCACACTGTGGGCAAAAACTTGGGGGTTGATTAATAAATTTATCAAGATGAGAGTAAGTAGTAAGTATTTAATATCTATTTTCACGCAGATTTGAATTTTTGACTGTATAGCCCCCATCATGTTAAACGATTTTAAATTTTCGTATGTAAATATAGACAAGGATGAGCTAAAAACGGAACTGAACGTAAAGACTAAATATTATGCCAATGTGGTGCATTGGACAATGATTTATTCAATACCTATTTTCTGGTTATTAGATTATCTTTTTTTGCCTAGTGAATGGGTGGAGCTTGCTTTCTTGCGACTCACTGTTGCCTTTATTGCTCACTGTTTTTATCTTTTTGGACATAAAAGACATTGGGTAGAAGAAAACATTATGCTCATCATTATTTCTTTGAATGTAGCATTACAATCTACCATTTGTGCAAGCTTGGCAATTAATCATATGTTGCCTTACTTTTTAGTTTTCTCAATTGTATTTCTACTCATAAATATCACTATTGTTTGGCGTCCTCGATATTCTGTAATCTTGTGTTTATTGGCATATTCCACCATGATTTTGGTATTTAAACTTGTGAATACCTACGATGGTTATCATGCAATGGTAGCAAATGGTGCAGGAATATTTTTTATTATTTCTGCATTTTCATGCTTAATTGCTTCAAATAAATACCAATTAATTAAAAGAGAAACTGCAAAGAATATTTTAATTAATCAGGCCAATAACCGATTACTCGATCAAAATGAGAAAATTAGTGATCAGGGAAAAGAGATTGAGGAAGTAAATAGAAAGTTGCAAAAAATAAGTGAGTATCGTTTTAATACTTTGAATATGATGCTGCATGATTTTAAAAACTTTACAGGCTCTATTCAAATGTCATTAGACTTGTTAAAGAATGATAATGAAAACCTTACAGATGAGCAGAAAGAAATTCTTGGTTACATTAATGTAGGAAATGAAAAGCTAAAATATCTTTCAGAAAAACTAGCTCAATCTACAGATACCAATAGTACAGAAATTCAATACAATAATTCAAGAATTAATTTAAGTCAGGAAGTAGAAAATGTAGTAATGCGTTTGTACGATGCAGCAACTTTAAAACAGTTAAGTGTACAATTAAATATTGATCCTTCTCCTGCATTTGTATTTTTAGATAAAATATTTTTAGATCAAGTATTATCTAAATTATTTACCAATGCTATTCGATATGCAAACGTAAACTCAATTTTATCGGTTTACGTACACAAAATTGGTAACAAAGTAGTGGTTGAAATTGCAAACAAGGGCAAACTAATTGGTAAGAAAAAATTAAAAGAATTATTCACCAATTTAGATACACTACAATCAAAAGGCGATATTGCCAATAAAACAGCTCTAGGATTTTCTGTTGCTAAAAATTTAGCAGAGCAAATGGGCGGAAAATTATCTTATAATAGTCAAGAAAATACCGGTAATTTTTATCGGTTAGAATTTAGTCTTACCCAGTAAATACTTAAAATATGAAATCGAAATTCCTTCTTTCCTTAGCATTCTTATTGAGCGTTTGTGCAGTTAAAGCACAATCATTGCGTTCTTTTGAGTCTATGGGATACGATGATGCCTCTATACAAGGTATCTCAGGATCGTTGAGTTACTTTATTAAAATAAAGCCAGATGATGATGTTAACCAAAGTAAGTTAATATTAAACATATCTGCTTCACAAGTGTTAAACTCAAATAACTCTTTCATTATTGTTAGCATGAAAGATATTCCTGTTTCTACAACAAGAATTACAGTAACACCTAGTGATACAACTCTTCGTATTGAAGTACCATTGAGTGAAAATTATTTACAGCCAGATGGTCGTTTTATTAAAATGAAGATTTCGGCTAAATTAAGTATCAATGATGAATATTGTAAGGACGTTGATAACCCAGCTGTATGGATGAGTGTTAAAAATAGTTCTTATGTAAGTATTCAAAGCCATAGCACAGTTGGATACCAACGTAGTTTAAAAGAATGGATTCAAGAATTTACTTCTGTTTATTCACCTGTAACTTCAGATCTAAATGATCTTACAGCAGGAGGATTGGTATACACAATTTTAAAACAAACTACCGCAAAAGAAGTATATACTGGTATTTATTCAACTTCAGATTCTTTGCCTTATGGGGTTATTACAGGAGTGGTAGATAAATTACCATATTCTGTTCGTCAAGTAATTCCATCTATGGCAAAAGGTCAAGGATTAATTTCACTTGCAAGAGTTACTACTGGATTAGGTATAAGAACCATTATGGTAATTACTGGAGCCGATATTGCTGGGTACAAAAAAGCCATACATACACTTGCAAGCAATAGAAGATTAAACGCTGCTTTTTCAGAAAAAATGCTTATTGATGAAGCCATTCCTAGTTATACACCTTTAGAAAATTTATCTCCATTAATTACATCATTAGAAAGCTTAGGAGGTACACCGGCATTACTTGAAGGTATAGGAGCATTGCGTTCTAAGTTTGTTTTCTCTTTAACTGAGTTTAATGCAATTCCAAAAAGATTAACCTTTCACCTAGAAAGTTTTTTCTCTATATTAAAACCAGATGATAGAGGATTTTTAAACGTATACTTAAACCAAAATTTAGTATACAATGCTAACTTAATGAACCAAAATAACTTCATTGATGACATTGAACTAAAGCCTTATCAGTTAAGCAAGTTTAATACCTTAGAAGTAGAATTTAGGTTTCATCCTGGAACAAATATTTGTAAAGATGGTTTTAGTAATTTCTTCGCTTTTATTAACGTAAAAACTTCTATGCTTACGTTTATGGGCGAAAAAGAAAATAGATTTTATAGCTTCTTTAATTTCCCAGCAGAATTTAGAAAAGTTCCTACAAAAATTCTGGTTTCTCCATCATTATATAATTCAAACATTACTTCATCAATTGGTGAGTTGTTTTATCAGTTAAATGCTCCATTTAATCCAAACTACACTCACTTAATTGTACCACCATTAGTAGCATCTGATAAAACAACTATGGACGATTTACGTGGCTATAATGTAGTTGCCTTTTTAAATAGAGTTGATCCATTTATTAAAAACTTTTCTCAGTTACCAGTAAATTATACCAAAGATTTTCAGATTTATAAAGACAAAAATGGTATAGCCTATTCGGTAAACGATTTTTCTAATAGTGGTATGGCTCAAATATTTCGAGAAAAAGGTAGTACTATTTTATTAGTAACTTCTTTAGGTGGAGATAGTAGTAACAAAGCGGCATTTGAAAGTGTAATTAAAAATTTTAGTACACAACTTACCGAAATTGAAAGTAATGTGTGTATAGCAAATAGTAGCGGGAAAAGTAATTACTTCTTTAAAATGCCAGAAGAAGGCGATATGGTAACTTACAGAGGTGATACCAATGCATTTGCTTTATTCTACGAAAAATATAAATGGATATTGTTAGGATTATTACTTGTGTTGGTTATGTTGGCATTTTACTTTGTAAGAAATAAAGTAAGAGAGTCTCAAGAAACTTTTAAAGACCTATAAGCAGGTTGCCTTGATTAGCGTTACAGCTGCAAAAAAATATGGCTCAAAGTGCATTACATAGAATGGCGTATAGCCAGTTATTTTCGGAAGAGAAGTTAGAAAAAATTATACATATTTCTAACGTGTATAGTTATGCACCCATTAAATCTGCTTTGAACTTTGGCTTTTTGGTAAGAAGAGATTTTATAAAATTTTTAGAATCTGAAGGATATCAATTAATTGATATTAGAAACGAAGAAGTTGACGAAGCATACATTAATCAGTGCGATGTTTCTCACATGAATTCGTTCCTATATTTTCCACTTCGCAAAAACGAACACGGTGAATTGATTGTTGCTGCTGCAGATCCTATGGATGAGAAACTAGCCACTAGTTTAATTGTAAAGTTTAAGTGTAAAATAAAATTAGTAGCAGCATCTGACTTAGATATTACATGGTTAGCACATACACATAGAGGTCATTTCTTTGTAAAAGAAGCTGTTTTTAGCTTAATGAAAAAAGATCCAGATAGTTCTGGGTTAATCACTTTTACTGATAGTCAATTGTATGTATTATTTGGCTTCATTGGCTTTGTTGTAATCATGTTTATTATGTTTTTCAAGGCTACATTCATAGCTATCAATTTGTTTTCATCCATCTTCTTTCTGTTCTCAATTTTATTTAAATTATACTTAGCATTGACTGGCTCAAAGTCAGAGTTACATGAAGTAGTTTCAAGAGAAGAAATTAAATCGGTAAATGAAGCTACATTACCAGTTTATACCATATTACTACCCGTTTTTAAGGAAGATAAACTAATTAGAAAGCTTATTTGGAACTTAAGAAGTTTAGACTATCCTCAAGAAAAGCTAGATGTAAAATTATTGTTAGAAGAAGTTGATGATAAAACATTAAATGCTGTTCGAAATCTAGATTTTCCTGCAAATTTCGAAGTAATTGTTGTGCCATCACATCCACCACAAACAAAGCCAAAAGCTTGTAATTATGGATTGCATTTTTCAAGAGGAGAGTACTTAGCTATTTACGATGCAGAAGATGTACCAGATAGTGATCAACTGAAAAAAGTAGTTTGTCAATTTAGAAAATTACCAGAAGAATTTGTGGTTTTGCAAGGTGCTCTAAATTACTTTAATAAGAACGAGAATTTGCTAACAAGAATGTTTACACTTGAATATTCTTATTGGTTCGATTATATGCTTACTGGTTTAGAAACACTGGATGTACCTATTCCTTTAGGTGGAACTTCTAACCACTTTAAGTTAGGTAAGTTAATTGAATTAGGAGCATGGGATCCATTTAACGTAACAGAAGATGCTGATTTAGGATTACGTGTGTATGATAAAGGATTAAAAGTAGGGGTGGTAAATAGTACTACTTTAGAAGAAGCTAACAACGAATTTTTTAACTGGATAAGACAACGTAGCCGTTGGATTAAAGGGTATATGCAAACTTACTTAGTGCATATGCGTAACCCTGCAAAACTAATTCGTAAGGTAGGTTGGAGAGGTTTTTTTGGTTTTAATTTCTTTATTGGTGGCACTTCGTTTACGTTTTTATTATATCCAATTCTTTTGGCGTTTTTTGGATTGTATTTAATATTTCGTTTTTCATTTGTAAGAAGTATTTTCCCAGATTGGGTATTGTATATTTCTATCTTCAATTTTATTGCAGGTAATGTATTAATGATTTATGTAAATATGTTAGCTGTATTTAAAAGAAGGTATTACGAATTAATTTTGTTTGCAACCTTTAACCCAATTTATTGGCTAATGCATTCTAGAGCAGCTTATAAAGGTTTGTGGCAATTAATTACCAAGCCATTCTATTGGGAAAAAACAAATCATGGTTTAAGTAAATTGTCTTCTACAAGTCAAGTTGTAACCCCAGATTAATGAAGAAAGTAGCAGAAAAATATATTAATGGAATTATAGCCATGACATTATTAGTATACTATCTAATCATGTCTTGGATTTTGCATCGTACTGGCTATGAACATTCAGAAAATTTATTTATTGCTGAAAAAATCAAAATACTTTTTGAGTCCGATCAAAATACCCTTCTTACATTAGGTACTACATTTCCTAGTTTGGTATTTTTATCCTCATTAATATTTACTCCTTTTGGTTATTTATATGGACCAATTTTAGCCTCTACAGCAGTTACAACATTGCTATTTTACATGATTGTAAACGATTTTAGAGAAACTTCTAAACTGCCTGCTGCCATATATATTCCTTTAGTAACCTTATTGTTTTTTTTACATCCAGGCTTATTGTATTCTGCAATTTCAGGTAGAGGTGTAGCTGCTATATTGTTGTGTTTTTATTGTGTATTCAAAAGTTTATTTCGATATTATAGAACGCAAACAACCTTTTATTTATCAATGGCAAGTTTGTATTTAACTGCCTTAGTATTTTGTGATTATAATTTTATTTGGCTGTTGTTAGCATTCTTTCCTTTCATTGTACTTGTGTCTTTAGAAGGATTAAAAATTAATAAAGATCAACCACCTATTCTTCAATACTACGAGTCATTAAATAACCGATCACAAAGAAGAAAATTAACCAATAGAGCAGTTGCCATTTATATTGTTGTATTTCTTTTACCATTTGGAGCCTTAGCTTTGTTTCAATATTTGAATGAAACACATGCTGGTGATGCTAGTTATTATTCAACCAGCCAATATGCCAACTGGCATATTTTAGGTAACGTACCCATTGGTGCTATAACAGTTGTTGCCGATGCTAACAGTAATGTAAACATGCAAAACCAGTTAGTATTTCATGTGTATGTATTGTTGCTAAACCCTTTGTTAATATTGGTCTTTTATTACTTTAAAGGTAAGCTATACGAGCTATTCACCTTAATTGCTCCATTTATTCTCATGGCTATTTTAATTATAGGCATGCAATACTATTTTACCATAGAGTATTACCTCATTTTTTTAATGCTAGCATTTTTAGGGTTATCGTTTTATGCAGGAAAAAGATTTACAAAAAAGGTAACTTGGTTTTTATTTTTTAGTGTTGGATTGCTGAATGTGTTTATGGGAATTTTCTATTTTAAAAATACCAATGACTTAGAAGAAAGAGCTTTTTTCTCAGAGATAAGAAATTATAAAAACTGGTTAGGCGTAAAAAATTCAAGTGAAGAGTTCGAAATTGCTTCTTACATTTCTTCAATTGCAGATATTAATAATAAGGTATTAATTGATGATGCCGCTGCTTTTGAAGTAATTGCACATATGAAATCGTTAGATGGTGTAGTGTTGCCATTAGATAAAAGTTTTTTAACAATCATCGAAAACCCAATTGTAACTATTCGTTATATGGTTATTGCTAAACGTTCAAACAAGCTAAGAACTTTTAGTGTACTTAACGATTATAATTTAGCACTAATGGAAGCAAAGCGACAATTTGTTACTGAATTAATGTTCGAAACAGATAATTGGGCTGTTTATAGATTATTTCAATAAATATTTCAACCAGCGTTATTACTATTATTTAGCTTTACTTGCAACGCTCCGTTCAACGTTTTATTTGCTTATCAACAATACAAAATAAAAAGAGGTTCAACTATTTATTGAACCTCTTTTATAATTATACTATTAAATAATTCATGCAATTACAAACGTTCAATTATACCTGCAATTCCTTGTCCACCTCCAACACAAGCAGTAACCATTCCGTATTTCTTATGCAAGCGTTGCATATCATTCAAAACTTGTATGGTTAATTTAGCTCCTGTGCATCCAAGAGGATGACCTAAAGCAATAGCACCGCCATTAATATTTACTTTCGAAGTATCTAAATCTAGTTCTCTGATTACAGCCAAACTTTGCGATGCAAAAGCTTCATTTAATTCAATTAAATCTATATCAGCTAATTGCATATTTGCTTGCTTTAATACCTTTGGTATAGCAGCAACAGGACCAATGCCCATTATTCTCGGATGCACACCAGCACTAGCACAGTTAACTAATCTTCCAATAGGTTGTACACCTAATTCTTTCACAAGTCTTTCACTCATTACTAATACAAAAGCTGCACCATCACTTGTTTGGCTACTATTACCAGCAGTTACACTACCACCAATGGCAAATGCTGGTTTTAATTTAGCAAGACCATCAACGGTTGTATCAGCACGTAATCCTTCATCAGTATCTACTACATATTTTCTCGTAGCTTTTTTACCTTTCTCATTTAAATAAACTTCTTCCACTTCAATAGGTAAAATGCCCGATTTAAAATATCCATTTTCAATAGCCACTTTCGCTTTTTGATGTGATTGATAAGCAAAATAATCTTGATCTTCTCTACTTACATTAAATTCTTTTGCCACAGCTTCTGCTGTTAATCCCATGCTTAAATAATAGTCGGGCTCATCTTTAGATATGGCATAAGAGGGAACAGTTTTCCAGCCAGCAGTAGGCACAAGGCTCATGCTTTCAGTTCCTCCAGCAACAATACATTCTGCCATGCCAGTTCTAATTTTTGCAGTAGCCATTGCAATACTTTCTAAGCCACTTGCACAATATCTATTAATGGTAATTCCTGGCACTTCAATACCCAAAGCTTTGGCAGCAATAATTCTTCCAAATTGCAAACCTTGCTCTGCTTCTGGCACAGCATTTCCTACAATTACATCATCAATAAGTTTTGTGTCAAGTTGTGGAATTGAAGCTGCTAAACCTTTAATAACTTCAACGGCTAAATCATCTGGTCTAAAAAAACGTAATCCACCTTTTTTACTTTTTCCAACGGCAGTTCTAAAACCTGCTACTATATAAGCTTCTTGCATGGCAAACCAATTTTATAGTCAAATGTAATAAAAAGTTGTTTATGCAAC
>JBMLQZ010000475.1:0-2645 GCA_049241285.1 Chitinophagaceae bacterium
CTTCATCGCCTAAAATATCGGTAAGAATAGCATATTTTTTATCTTCTCTAGTTACTAAACCCATAGCTACACCACTAACGTGTTTTGGAATAGGTACACCAGCATCCATTAATGCAAGAGAACCTGCACAAACAGTAGCCATAGAAGATGAACCATTACTTTCTAAAATATCACTTACCACTCTTACTGTGTATGCATAATCATCACCTGGCATCATTTGTTTTAAAGAACGCATAGCTAAATTACCATGACCAACTTCTCTTCTACTTTGCCCACGCATCATTTTTACTTCACCTGTGCTAAATGGAGGGAAATTATAATGTAAGAAGAATTTACTATCTACTGATTTTGCAGCACTTTCAACTAATAACTCATCTAAACCAGTTCCAAATGTTACAGTAGTTAATGATTGTGTTTCGCCTCTAGTAAATAAAGAAGACCCATGTGGTGTTGGCAAAACATCTACTTCCATAGATAATGGACGAACATCTTTTAATCCTCTACCATCTAAACGGAAACGGTCGTCAATAATCATACTTCTTACCACTTCCCATTGCAAATCGGCATAATATTTTTTTGCTAATTTCTTTTGAACATCGGTAACATCTTCTCCTAAACTAGCAATCAATTCGTCACGTAATGCTGCATAAGCATCGCTACGTTCATGTTTTGCAGAGCCTTTACGAGAAATTTCATAAATTCTGTCTTTTGCAAAAGCTTCTACTTTAGCTTTAATATCAAGATCTTCAACTGGTTTTTTATAATCTCTTACTGTTGTAATTCCTTTTGCTGCTCTAAGTTGTTCTTGTGCTTTAATTTGAACACGTATTGCATCATGAGCTAATTCTAAAGCCTTAATTAAATCTTCTTCACTACATTCTTTTGACTCACCTTCAACCATCATTAAATTTTTCTCAGTAGCTGCAATAATAAACTCCATATCAGATTGCTCTAATTGCGTTCTTGTTGGGTTTACTATAAACTCGCCATTTAAACGGCTTATTCTTACTTCAGAAATAATTTCTTTCATTGGAATATCAGATACGGCAATTGCTGCTGAAGCGGCTAAACAAGCTAAAGCATCTGGCATAACCTCTAAATCACTAGAAATTAAGCTAATTAAAACTTGTACATCACAGAAATAATCTTCTGGAAATAATGGTCTTAGAGCTCTATCAACCAAGCGACTAGTTAAAATTTCATAATCGTTTAATCTTGCTTCTCTTTTGAAAAAAGATCCTGGAATACGACCAGCAGATGAAAATTTTTCTTGATAATCTACGCTTAATGGGAAAAAGTCTTGCCCTTCTTTTGGATCTTTATTGGCAACTACTGTAGCTAATAAAACACAATTTCCTTGACGAACAGTAACGGCTCCATCTGCTTGACGAGCTAGTTTTCCGGTTTCAATAATTACTTCTGCACCATTGGGCAAAATAAAACTTGATTGTATTGGTTGTGATAACATTGTATAAAAATAATGTGGTAATAAAATATGTCAAATAATCGTTTACAAACTGTATTAAGCAATGTACATGCTTTGATACAATTATTAAGATTGTGTGTAAACTAAGCTTTAATTTTCACATAGACTTAAAACACAAATCCCAACATCGTAGAGAAGTTGGGATTTGCATATAGCTGAAAGTGATTTCAGTATATATGAATTGCCTCCAAATCCCTTTTAGGGAAAAGGGGGTTATTTTCTTAGTCCTAATTTTTCAATTAAAGCACGGTAACCCATCAAATCAGTTTTTTGCAGGTAGCTTAATAAAGCTTTACGCTCACCAACCAATTTAATTAAACCACGTTGTGTAGAGAAATCTTTTTTATTAGCTTGTAAATGCTTACTGATATCTAAAATACGCTCAGTTAATAAAGCTATTTGTGCCTCAGTAGATCCAGTGTTTGTAGCAGCACCACCAAATTCGGTAAAAATGCTCACTTTTTTTTCTTTAGTAATTGCCATTGTAATTTCTTTTAAAAGCAAACGGTATTGCTTCTTCTTAATTTTTTTGTGGCTGCAAAAGTAGGATATTTATTGAAACTGAAAAAAGTTTCATTATTTTTTTTCAAATTTTATTACACATTTCTGTGTTTTATTCCTTATCACGGTAAAGTTATACACAAAGTATTGCAAAAGAACTGCTCATTTAAAAAAAATGGTCTCCCTATATTTGTTCTCATTCCTTGTATTCATCAAAATAAATCAACTTGCCCACAATTGTTTTTTCTGTTACAAATGATTTGAGTTACGACCAAAGAATGCAAAGAATATGCACTTCATTAGCAGAAAATGGCTATTCTATACTTTTAATTGGACGAAAGCTAAAAAACTCTAATCCATTAAAAAAGTATGCATTCAAAACAAAAAGATTGAATTGCTTTTTCTCAAAAGGATTTTTGTTTTATGGAGAATATAATATTCGATTGTTTCTTTTTCTATTAAAAATAGAAGCAAATGCATTTTGTGCCATTGATTTAGATACTATTCTACCCGTATATTTTGCTGCAAAAATTAGAAAAAAAATACAGGTATACGATGCTCATGAATTATTTACAGAACAAAAAGAAATAGTAACCAGAAAACCCATTTATGCATTTTGGCTAGCTGTAGAAAAATTTGCCGTACCAAAATGTACATT
>JBMLQZ010000476.1:0-1218 GCA_049241285.1 Chitinophagaceae bacterium
GGTTTTTTTATTTTACCCGATAGTCCACAAATGCCCATTTACACAGCTGCTTTGTACACCATGATAGGTATTTTATTGCAAGATAAAAACACAGGTAGCAAACTTTTGCTTTTAGGTTTGCTAATAGGTGGTGCAGCATTGTGTAAAGTTCATGGTTTGTTTTTATGGGTTGGTTTTGGTTTATTTATCTTACTAAAAAAGCCAATACTTTTAAGAAATGTAAATCTATATTTTGCCATTTTAATAACAATTATTTGCTTATTTCCTATAGTATATTGGAACATTGAAAACAACTTTATAACCTATACTTTTCATTCTGAACGTGTTTCAAATACATCGTTACAATGGGATATGCTTTTGCAAGAAATTTTGGGTGAAATAGCCTACCAAAATCCAATAATAATTATAGCTATTATTATTGGAATAAAATATTGTATGCAACATCCTTTAGCATTTAGAAAGCCAATACTTGCTTGGTTATTGTTCATGAGTTTACCAATGATATTTTTGTTTTGGATTATTGCTTTATTTAACCCTACTTTACCACATTGGAGTGGACCAGCTTATATTCCTTTGTATTTTGTTGCTGCCAAGTATTTTGAAGAAAAGCAAGCCATTGTTTTTCCCTTGCTTTTAAAAACGGCGGTTTCTTTACTCATCATTGTTTTACTAGCAGCTATTTTGTTGGCACAGTTAGCCCCATTTAATCTAGGTAGTCAAGAAAAAGAAAAGTTCGGAGAGTTTTGCCCCACATTAGATATTAGTGGATGGGATGATTTTGGAAAAACATTTCAAACAATTTATACCACTGATGTAGCAAGTGGCAAAATGAAATATACAGATCCTATAATTATTTCAAAATGGTTTCCTGGTGGACACATTACATTTTATGTTGCCCAAAAAACAAAACAGCCAGTTATTGCCATTGGTGACTTAGTTAATATACACAAGTTTGCTTGGATAAATAAAAGTCAAAAACAATTACTATTGGGCCAAAATGCTTATTGTATAATACCATCAAATACTCCTAGTAACGTAAATGAACTTTATGGTGATTATTTTTCAACCATTGATAAACCAATAATTATTCCTCAAATTAGAAGTGGTAAAACTGTTAGATATTTTTATGTTTATCGTTTACAGAATTGTATAAAAAAAGCGAGTTCTTTAATTCAATAATTTAAATTCTTGCTCACTACTATATTTTTGTTTTTTGCA
>JBMLQZ010000476.1:1228-4658 GCA_049241285.1 Chitinophagaceae bacterium
AAGCGTTATAAATATTTTTACTATTCATTACTTTTTTTAGCTACATAAAAATTAATTATTTATTTTTAAGTACTACTAAAATTAATTGCAGTAAATATCCAATGCCTAAAAACATTCTAAAACTAAGTTATACACTTGCAATCTGTATATTGTTAACGGTATTATTTACCAGTTATTGGGCAGTTAGGCAATCACTTGCAACAAAAGAAAACGACGCTAAAATTATTAATGTAGCAGGAAGACAAAGAATGCTTTCACAAAAAATTACCCAATTAGCTTTACGACTAGTTGCAACAAATGATACTGTTCAAAAAAAATCAATTTCTTTTCAACTACAAAAAACATTGGCTTTATGGCAACAATCACATAATGCCTTGAAGTTTGGTAATGTACAATTCAATATTTCACAACCAGAAAATAATGAACCCATCCTTTTTCAACTAAATGAATTAGAAAAGACATTAAATAGTATTGTTCAATCTTGTAATTCAATTTTACAAAATGAAAAATCTAAAGAAGAAGCCTTAAATACAATCATTAAGAATCAAGATATTTTTTTGCCTTCAATGGATGCAGTTGTAAAGGCTTACGAAAAAAAAAGTGATGAAAAACTTCAATTCACAAAAAATTTACAAACAGGATTATTATTATTATCGCTTTTAGTATAATTTTTTGAAGGGATATTTATTTTTAAACCAGCATTAGATAAAATAAATAGGTATATCAAATCTTTACAACTTTTAGATTCAAAACTAAAAGAAAGCGAAAGATTATTTAAAAATGCTTTTCAATATTCTGCAATTGGTGTTACCATTTCAACAATTAATCATCAATTAATACAAGTAAATGAAAGTGTTTGTAAAATATTAGGTTACAGTAATAATGAATTACTTACCAAAACGTTAGATGAATTCACTTTTGAAGAAGATAAAAATATTGATTCAGAGCAACAATTTGATTTAATAGCTGGGAAAATTAGCTTTTATAAAACAGAGAAAAGATATGTACACAAAAATGGTTCTATAATTTGGATATTATTAGCAGTATCAATAATACTTGATGATGAAAATAATAAATACCAAATTGTATCGCAACTAGAAAACATAAGTGCAACAAAAGATGCCGAAATTTTATTGCAAAATGAACGTCAATTATTAAGAACCATTATTGATAATATTCCCATTAATGTTTATGTGAAAGATACCAATTCAAGAAAAGTTCTTGTAAATAAATCTGAGATTTTGTATATGAATATGGATGAAAGTGAAATCTTAGGCAAATCAGATGTAGAATTATACCCTTACGATTCGGCAAAAGTTTCAATTGAAGAAGACCAAATGGTCATGAAACAACACATACCAATTCTGGATAAAGAAACATTCAATTTTAAATTTGATGGTGGAGAAAGTTGGTATTTAACCTCAAAAATTCCTTTGTACGATGAAAAAAATGAGTGTATAGGTTTATTAGGAATAAGCCACAATATTTCAGAACGCAAAGCCATGGAGCAAAAGCTTCAAACAGCTTTAAATAATCTTCAAAACATTTTAGATGCCACAAATCAAGTATCAATCATTGGAACCGATATTTATGGCACCATTACCATTTTTAATAAAGGAGCAGAAAAGTTATTAGGTTATTCTGCCGATGAGGTTTTGCATAAAAATACACCTGGCATTTTTCATAAACTTGAAGAAGTACAAAAGCGTAGTGAAGAATTAAGTGCTGAATTTGGAGAAACAATAGAAGGCTTTCAGGTGTTTGTTCATTTTGCAAAACAAAACGATTATGAGAGTAGAGAGTGGACTTACACAAGAAAAGATGGAACTACTTTTCCTGTGCAATTAGTAATTACTGTGTTAAAAGATGTAGAAGGTAATATTACTGGTTACTTAGGTGTTGCTGTTGATATTACTACACTTAAAAACTCTCAAATTGCGTTAAAGCAAAGTGAATTACAGTTTAGAGCTTTATTCGAGTTATCGCCAATAGGTATAGTATTAATTGATTATAGTACTGGAAATTTTTTAGACGTAAACAACTCATTTACTAACACAATTGGATATTCAAAAAATGAAATTTTAGAAAAAAATTTCTGGAACATCATTTCTTCAGACAATAAGCAACTTCAAAAAACTATTGTTTCTACAATAAGAGATACTGGTTTATATGGCCCTATTGAAGGAATGTGTAGTAAAAAAAATCAAACAAAATTTCCTGTATTATTGAACGGTGTTCAAATTGCTGACACATATGGTAAAACGCTGCTATGGTCAGTTATTCAAGATATTTCTTACATTAAAGAAAAAGAGAACGAACTCAATAACTTAAATAAAGAAATAGAAAGAAGAAATATAGCATTACAAATTTCCAATGAAGAATTAGAGCAATTTGCTTATATAGCCTCTCATGATTTACAAGAACCCTTAAGAATGATTTCTGGTTTTTTAACCAAATTAGAAAAAAAATATAAGAACCAACTAGATGAAAATGCATTACAATACATATTTTTTGCAGTTGATGGAGCCGCAAGAATGCGAAATTTAATTACTGATTTGTTGGCTTACTCAAGAGCTGGAAAAGTAGATTATAAAACTGAAATAGTTTCATTTGAACAGATATTAACAAATGTTGTTACGCTTTTAAGAAGTCAGATTGAAGAAAAAAATGCAGAAATTACATGGGGTGAAATGCCAATTTTAAGAGTGGCTAAAACCCCTATTCAACAACTATTCTCCAATCTAATTTCTAATGGATTAAAATATCAAAAAGAAAATAATATACCTAAAATTAACATTGTTGCTTTTGAATTAGAAAAACATTGGCAATTTTCAATTACCGATAATGGAATAGGAATAGAACCTCAATATTTTGAAAAAGTTTTTGCCATATTTCAACGTTTGCATAACAAAGGGCAGTATTCAGGCACTGGTATTGGTTTAGCAATTTGTAAAAAAATAGCAACATATCACCATGGAGAAATTTGGTTAGAATCTTTTCCTAATTTAGGAACCACATTTTTCGTTACCATTTCTAAAGAAATAACTTAATGAAAATCTAACTTTGAAATTTTATGACTCAACAAATACATATTTTAATAATTGAAGACAGTTTAGGCGATGTAATGTTAATTAGAGAAGCAATAGAAGAAAGTAAAATTGCTCATACACTAGATGTTGTAAATGACGGTTGGGAAGGTGTGCAATTTTTAGAAAAACAAGGCATCTATAAAGACACAAAATTGCCAGACTTAATACTTCTTGACATTAACATGCCAAAACTAAATGGACATGATGTATTAGACAGAATAAAGAAAAACGAGGCAACTAAACATATTCCTGTAATTATTCTTACAACTTCTTCGGCAGAAAAAGATATTCTAAAAGCTTATCAAAAATCTCCTCCTGAATATAAGCAACTCTTAAAGCAG
>JBMLQZ010000477.1:0-2556 GCA_049241285.1 Chitinophagaceae bacterium
ACATCGCTCATGACTGTATTGTAGGAAATCATGTAATTTTGGCAAATAGTGTTCAGCTTGCTGGGCATATTACAGTTGGCGACTTCGTTTTTATAGGTGGCACGAGTGCTGTTCATCAGTTTGTACATATTGGCGAACATACCTTTATTGCAGGGGGAAGCCTTGTTAGTAAAGATGTACCACCTTATATTAAAGCTGTTCGTAATCCATTAAGTTATGGTGGCGTAAATAGCGTAGGCTTAAAAAGAAGAGGATTTACTTTAACACAAATAAATCATATATTAGATATTTATAGAATTATTTACAATAAAGGGTTTAATACTTCTCAAGCAATTGATTTTATTGAAGAAGAAATTACAGCTAGTGATGAAAGAGATGAAATACTAACCTTTATTAGAGAAAGTGGTAGAGGTATCATTAAACGTTTTGGAAAAAACGGTACTGAAGATGAATAAATGAATTGGTAATTATTTAAGAAACCATTTTTCCATCTTTCATTTTAAGCACTCTGTTACTTAATGCAGCCAAATCTTGGTTATGTGTTACAATTAAAAAGGTTTGCTGTAATTCTTTACTTAGTTGTACAAATATATTGTGCAGATCTATCGCATTTTTGCTATCCAAATTACCAGTGGGTTCATCGGCAAATACAATACTAGGATTATTAATTAAAGCTCTTGCTACAGCCACTCTCTGCTGTTCTCCTCCACTAAGCTGTTGATGTTTGTGTTCAGCTTTATTGCTCAGCCCCATTTTTTCTAATAAATCAATGGCTCTTTTTTCAGCATTTTTTTTGTTTGTACCGGCAATCCATGCAGGTATACAAATGTTTTCTAAAGCTGTAAATTCTGGAAGTAAATGATGGAATTGAAAAATAAATCCTATTTCTGTATTTCTAAACTGAGCTAATTTTTTTCCTGACAATAAATGAATAGGTTGTTCATTAAACAAAATTTCTCCACTATCTGCCGTATCTAAGGTTCCTAAAATATGTAATAAAGTACTTTTTCCTGCACCAGAACTTCCAATGATAGATACAATTTCACCTTTTTCAATAGAAATATCTACTCCATTCAATACCTGTAACGATCCATATTTTTTGAAAATTTGCTTGGCTTGCAACATATGTGGTTCTACTTATTGGTTGTAAACATAGTATAACAAAAGCTAGTTTGTAAACTTTTTAGCAATTTATTTGCATTTACAATAACATACATTTGGTAGTTTCATTTATACAATTACTTTTGCAAAAATTTTGTGCTATGTTTTGGACACTAGAATTAGCCAGTTATTTAGAAGAAGCTCCTTGGCCAGCTACAAAAGATGAATTGATTGACTATTCTATTCGTAGTGGTGCACCTATTGAGGTGGTTGAAAATTTACAGGAATTAGACGACGAAGGTGAGATTTATGAAAGCATTGAAGACATTTGGCCAGATTATCCTAGCCAAGAAGATTTCATGTTTAACGAAGATGAATATTAATTGATTAAACCTCATTATTCATAAAAGCCGTTTCAGTATTATTAATTATTGATACGGCTTTTTTGTTGTTATTATTATATGCAAATCAGTTTTCAATACAATAAAAGCAAAACGATTCAAGCATTAAGATATCATTTTATTTCAAAAAAGGAAATACGTATAATGGTAATCTTAGTAAACATATTTGCTATTGTTGCTGCTATACTTTTTTATTCTAAAAAAATTAGACCAGAACCATTTCTATTAGGAACTTTTATTTGGGTAATGATGATGGTAAGCATTTGGTATATTTTGCCATATAGCATTTACAGAAGTACCAAAGCGTTTAAAGAGCAATTCATGATCACATTTAATGAAACAGAAGTTATACTAGAAAATGAAGATGGATTTGTTGAATGGCCATGGAATAGCTTTAGTAAACATTTAGAAAGCCCTCATTTTTTTCATTTATATTTTAATGAAAAATCTTTTTTTCTAATTCCTAAAGAAGTAATTAGAGAAGATGTTTTACACGATATTAGAAGCATTCTTAAAAAGAAAATAGGCAAAGCCTGAAACTAATCAAACCTTGCCTATTCTATGTAATATTTCAATTACAGAATTAATTACCGCCAAAAATATTATCAACAGCACCACCCAACATTGGGAATTTTTCCTTCACAAAATTGGCAATAGTTTCTATTGCTTTAGCAGCTTGTTCTGGCGTTAAACCTGCTTCTGTACTTAGTTTTTCAATTAATTCGTTCATATTGTTAAGTGTATAAAGGTGAAAAGTGTAATGTTTAAGCAACTTTTAATAAACTAAGTTTACTATTGCTAAATTTATTTTCAGCATATTCTAAAGTAATGTGTAGTTTGTTAATACCAGATCCTGGCAGTTCAAACATTGCATCGGTTAAAATGCTTTCACAAATACTTCTTAATCCTCTTGCTCCAAGTTTGTATTCCATTGCTTTTGTTACCATGAATTGATATACATCGTCATCAAACTCAAGCTCTATACCTTCTAACTCAAATAAACGTTTGTATTGTTTTATTATCTTTCACCATTATCAATACCTTTGCACCACCA
>JBMLQZ010000478.1:0-976 GCA_049241285.1 Chitinophagaceae bacterium
TCATAATCCTAAACCAGAATTGTCAGATGTGCCTTTTTCTTGTACAGTATTGCATTTAGATAAAAACCCAATTCTAGAAACAGAAGAAAGTGTGCAAGAAAAAATTGTAGGTGTAGATATGTTTGTTGAAAGTAATGAGCAACCAAATGCAGTTGCAGAGAAGTGCTTATTACATGTTGGCAGTCAATTTAAACTAGTTACAATTAGTAATAGAGGAACACAAGTTTGGCCAACAGGTAGTGTATTTACAAACTTAATTAATCAATATCGTTGCAGATTTGAAAGTGTTAATGAAGTGCCACTTACACAACAAGATATTATTAATTTATATACTAAGCTTACAGCCGATTTTAAAGTTTGTTCTACAGAAATTTTAAATATGTGGGGCGATAAAAAAGCTTACAGCTTAGCACAGGGTCAATAATTTACCAAATTCAATATTAAAAAAGCATCCAAGTAAATGGATGCTTTTTTAGTTGGTGCAATTTTGCTCAAATTGTACACACTAGCTTGCCTATTAGGTTTAAGTAAATGATATTTTTTGCAATATGTTGTATTTACGTTGGTTAAAACCCTATTTTCGTATGCAGTATGATAGCGTTTGTTAGAGGAAATTTTGTAGTAAAAACCCCTGCTCGTATTGTAGTAGATGTTAATGGTGTTGGCTACGATTTGCAAATTAGTTTAAATACGTATTCTGCCATTAGCAATAAAGAAAGTGGGTTGTTACATACATACATTCACTTATTTGAGAATGGTCAAACCATGTATGGATTTGCAGAAATAGCCGAAAAAGAATTGTTTTTGCAATTAATTAGTGTTTCAGGTGTTGGTGCAGCTACAGCACGTATGATGTTGTCTGGAATGAAGTCTGATGAAATTGTAAGAGCAATTGTTCAAGGAAATACTAAACAATTAGAAGCTATTAAGGGTATTGGTAAAAAAAGTGCAGAAAGATTAATAGTAGAACTAAGAG
>JBMLQZ010000478.1:986-5605 GCA_049241285.1 Chitinophagaceae bacterium
CTAAGAGATAAATTAAGTAAACAAACTATAGATACTCCATTAACTGGGTTAGCTGTAAGTTCAATAGATCAAGATGCTATTACAGCTTTAGTTGCACTAGGTATTTCTAGACCAATGGCTGAAAATGCTATTAAAAAAGTTGTAAAAGATCAGCCTTCAATACCATTAGAAGATATTATTAAACAAGCACTTAAAAATTTATAATAACTCATCGCTATCGAAAAATTTTCTACTTAATCAAGGTTAGTTAGTTTTGAACCGTTTTAAAGGCATTTTGCAGTTTACTTTTTTTCTCATTGCTCTCATTATTTTGAGTACTACGGTTGTGTACGCTCAAAATAACGATTCTTTGCGTTTTCCATTAAAAGATAGAAGAGGCGATAGATTTAGTTGGCAGCAACGCAATAGTTTCGATATTAAAGATTCTAGTTTTATTAAACAAGATATTCAGTACGATCCTGTTACTAAACAATACATTATCATTGAAAAAATTGGGAATACTATTTATAGAAAACCCACTTATCTTACTTTCGATGAGTTTTACAGATTAAAGAATAAAGCAAACGAAAACGCCTATTTTCAACAACGTTCAAACGCATTAAATCTTCTCAATAAAAAAACAAAAAGACCCAATCATACTGTTTACAATAGTTTATTTGATAGAATTTTTGGAGCAGGCGATAACCCACTTAGTGGTTTAGCCGATAAAGCAACAGGTGCAATTAAGAATCCATTAAAAGTAGAAATTAAACCTCAAGGTTCTGTAGATATTTTATTAGGCTATCAAGGACAAAAAACATTGAATCCTACTTTGCCTGAAGCTGCAAGACGCAACGGCGGATTCGATTTTAACATGAATACCAATTTTAACGTTAATGCTAAAATTGGAAATAAATTAAATCTTCCTATTAGTTACAACACACTTGCCAACTTCGATTATTTAAATCAATTAAAACTAGATTATAAAGGAAAAGACGATGAAATTATTAAAACCATTGAAGCTGGAAATATGTCGTACCAATCAAAAGGTACATTAATTCCAAGTGCTCAAAACTTATTTGGTTTAAAAACACAACTTCAATTTGGTAAATTATTTTTTACTGCAGCTATTGCCAATCAACGTAGTCAACGCCAAAACCAAACACTACAAGGTGGAGCAGCCGCTACTGCTTTTCAAAAAAAGTTGGATGATTATGAAGAAAATAGACACTTTTTAGTAGCCCAATATTTTAATCAGAATTACAATAAAACCATGAGCAATTTGCCTGTGGTAAATAGTCAGGTTCAAATTCAAAGAATTGAAGTTTGGGTAACCAATAGAACTGGTGCAACTACCGATGCTAGAGATGTTGTTGGCTTTATGGATTTGGGTGAGAATCAACCGTATAATCCCAATATTGCCTCACTTTCTAGTAGTAGTTTGCCTAGAAATGGAGCCAATAATTTGTACAGCACTTTGGTAGCTGACCCATCAAATAGAGATCCTTCACAAATTAATAGTCGTTTATTAGCTAGAGGCCTAAGACCTGTTGAAGACTATGAAAAAACATTTGCCAGAAAATTATCTCCCAACGAATATTATTTTAATCCTCAAGCAGGTTTCGTTTCTGTAAATGGACAATTACAACCAGACGAAGTATTGGCTGTTGCATTTCAATACACATATAACGGCCAAGTGTACCAAGTAGGAGAATTTAGCCAAGAAGTGGCATTAGACAGTACAAAAGGCGTTCAAAAAGTATTATTCTTAAAATTATTAAAAGCAACCTCTGCTAGAACCAATTTGCCAATTTGGGATTTAATGATGAAGAATGTGTATTCTTTAGATTTAGCAAGCATTTCAAGAGAAGATTTTAAGTTGAATGTTTTATACGAAGAACCAAGTGGTGGATTAAAAAGATATATTCCTGAAACAAATACTGCTGTAGATGGTAGACCATTATTAGCAATATTAAATTTAGATAGATTAAACAAAAGACACGACCCTCAACCAGATGGTGTTTTTGACTATATAGAAGGATTTACAATTTTGCCTCAAATGGGTAAAATTATTTTTCCTGTATTAGAACCCTTTGGTAGAGATTTAGAACGGTTAGCATATAGCAACGTAAATGCTGCAACAAGGCAAAAGTATATTTACTATCAGTTATACGATTCTATTAAAGCCATAGCACAAACCTTTGCAAACTTGAATAGATTTGTCATTCAGGGGCAAGCAAAAGGAACAGGTGGAAGCGAAATTTATTTAGGTGCATTTAATATTCCTCAAGGTTCAGTACGTGTAAATGCAGGTGGACAAGCATTACAAGAAGGAATTGATTATTCGGTGGATTATAATTTAGGATCTGTAAAAATTCTAAATCAAGCATTGTTAAATTCTGGAGTACCTGTAAATGTTTCGTATGAAAATAATGGTGGTTTTGGTTTACAACAAAGAGGATTTTTAGGATTAAGAGCTGATTATATTGCTAGTGAAAAATTATCTATTGGTGCATCGTTGGTTCGGTTAAATGAACGTCCATTTTTTACCAAAATGGGATATGGTGAAGAGCCAATTAGAAACACCATGTATGGCTTAGATGTAAGTTACCGTTCAGAATTGCCAGGCTTAACCCGTTTATTAAACAAACTCCCTTTTTATAGTACCAAAGCACCAAGTTCAATTAATGCTTATGGTGAAGGTGCTTATTTAAAACCTGGTCATCCACCACAAATTGGTAGCGGTGAAAATGCGTTAAGTTACTTAGATGATTTTGAAGGAACAAGAAGCAATTTAGATTTACGATTCCCACTCATATCTTGGACACTTGCTTCTACACCTCAAGGAAATCCTAAATTTCCAGAAGCATTGTTAATGGATAGTATTGATTATAATAAAAACAGAGCTAAGCTTGCTTGGTATAATATTGAACCCAATTTGCAAGATAAAAATAGTAGCAACAATCCATTACGAAGAAACTTACAAGAATTAAGTGATCCTAGAGTACGACTAGTGTATACCAATGAATTGTTTCCACAACAAACTACCAATATTACCAATACACAAACCGTAACTTTTGATTTAGCCTATTATCCTACAGAATTGGGTCCATACAATTATGAAAGTAATACCAGTCAATTAGATGCTAATGGTAAATTAAGAAATCCAAAAGCAAGATGGGGTGGCTTAATGCGTAGCATTGATCAAACCGATTTTGAAACCAATAACTTTGAATTTGTAGAGTTTTGGCTGCAAGATCCTTTTATTAAAAACCCCACAAGTACTGGTGGTAAATTGCTAATTAACCTTGGAAATATTAGTGAAGATATTTTAAAAGATGGTAAACGCTTTTATGAAAATGGATTGAATACACCAACATCACCGGCTGCTGTAGATAGTAATAATACTTGGGGTAAAACACCAGTTAACCCAATTCAAATTACCCAAGCTTTTAGTAACGATCCAAATGATAGGGTGTTTCAAGATGTTGGTTTTGATGGGTTAGATAACACAAGTGAATTAAGAAAAAGGTCTGCTTATATCAACAGACTACAAAATAATTTTGGTGCAACTTCAGCTTTGTATCAACGTGCTATTAAAGACCCTTCTCATGATGATTATGTTTGGTATAGAGATCCTAATTTCGATGCTATTGGAACAGGTATTTTAGGTAGATATAAAAATCATAACAACCCACAAGGAAATTCACCCACAGCAACTAGTAATTCTCAATTTTCTCCTGCAGCAACATTATATCCAGATAATGAAGATTTAAATAGAGATAATACTTTAAATGAAACCGAAGAATACTATGAGTATGAAATAGATTTAAAACCCAACATGTCTGCAGGTATTACTAAATATGTTACTGATAGAAGAATTGTACCAGTTCGTTATGCAGATGGATCTTCAGGCAATGAAAATTGGTATTTATTCAGGGTACCTATAAAAGATTATTCTCAAAAAGTTGGTAGAATTCCAGATTTCAAATCCATACGTTTTATGAGAATGTATGTAACCGATTTTGAAGATTCTACAGTACTTCGTTTTGCTAGATTAGATTTGGTTCGTAACCAATGGCGTCAATTTACTTATAACTTAGATACCACAGGAAGTTACACACCTATTAATAACAATAGTAATACGGTATTTAATACATTAGCTGTTAACCTAGAAGAAAACAGTAGTAGAACACCAGTAAATTATTTAATTCCACCAGGAATTGAAAGAGTGCAACAATTAAGTAATAATGGTGTAAACCTTTTACAGAACGAGCAAGCATTAAGTATGCAAGTGCGTAATTTGGCAAATGGTGATGCAAGAGCTACTTTCAAAACGTTAAATATAGATATGCGTCAATACGGTAAGCTATCTATGTTTGCACATGCTGAAAGTATTGTAGGACAAACAACTGTAAGGGATAATGAATTGAATTTGGTAATGCGTATTGGTCAAGACTTTTTGAACAATTATTATGAAATAAAAATTCCGCTAAAAATTACACCACCAGGTAGATATAGCAATGCTCAAAACGAAATTGTATGGCCAACTGCTAATAATTTAGATTTTAGTTTGCAAGATTTGGTAAATCTTAAATTAAACAGAAACAATACAACAGGTGCCTCTGTAAGCACCATTT
>JBMLQZ010000479.1:0-1045 GCA_049241285.1 Chitinophagaceae bacterium
CACTGTTCCCTCAAAAAAACAAGTACTTGCATAAATATATATACTGCTCATATTAGCCAGGTTTGGCGATGGAGCTACAGGTAAATCGTATTTTGACTTATGGGTGTAGTTTTTACATTTGATAACCGTTAACGAAAAATTATTTCTTTGCTTTTCAAAGCCAAGCACTTCACCCAAAGTAATTTGTTCATCTTGCTTTTTAATGTATTTCCAGCTTAACATTTTTTCACCTAACAACATTTTAGCATATTCGCCTATCGTCATTCCATACACTATTGGAATTGGTTGCATACCAACAAAACTTCTGAAAGTAGTATCTAAAACTGGTCCATCAACGTAAAATCCATTTGGGTTAGGGCGGTCTAATACAATTAAGGGTTTATTGAATTGAATAGCTGTTTCCATCATTTCTTCTAACGATGAAATAAATGTGTAGAATCTGGTGCCCACATCTTGAATATCAAATACAATAACATCTACATCTGCTAATTCTTCAGCACTTGGTTTTCGTTTCTTTCCATATAAAGAAACAATAGATACGCCTGTTGCAGCATCTGTAGTATTATCTACTTTTTCACCTGCATCGGCAGTGCCTCTAAACCCATGTTCGGGGGCAAAAGCTTTTGTAATTTTAATACCTCTTTTCAATAGCGTATCTACCAAATGGGTGTGCTCAATTATACTTGTTTGATTAGCGAAAACAGCTACTTTTTTACCTTTTAAAAACGGCAAGTATGTTTCCATTTGATAGGCACCTGGTAATATTTTTGGCGTTTTTACATTTTTTTGTGCTTGTAAATTGTTTGCAATCAGCAGCAATATTGTAACAAAAATGGCAAGGCCTTTCATAAAGGTGATTTATAATTCCAAAAATAAGCGAATACACAATTGTTTTTCAGCGAAAATGATAAAGTATTCAGCTAATTGGTATTAGCATTATCTATTAAATTTAATTGAGAAGTTGATACAGTTAAAGTAATTTTGCGCCTTATTTATAAATTACAAAATAGTAAACATGTCACAAGTAAAAAAAGGCGATACCGTT
>JBMLQZ010000480.1:0-3478 GCA_049241285.1 Chitinophagaceae bacterium
GGTCTTATTTTCCAATTTATGCATTTGCAAATAGAGTAGATGTAGCTAATTACAGTGCTGAAACAGTTTGGGAAGGTGAAATTAAAGAAGGATTAACCTATCGATATTTTGAAAATAAAACAGGCTATCAATTTATTCAAGAAGCAACTGATTTATTTAAAATAAATGATAAGCATTACGATTTTGTCTTGTCTTGCCATAGTTTAGAACATGTAGCAAATCCAATCAAAGCATTATTTGAGTGGAAAAGAGTGTTAAAAGATGGTGGGGCTTTAATGCTTGTGTTACCATTTAAAGAAGGCACTTTCGATAAACAAAGGCCATACACAACATTCGATCATTTACTTCAAGACTATGAATTAAATACAACTGAAAAAGATGAAACACATTTTGAAGAAATCAAAAATTTACATGATTTTTCGATGGAAAAAGGAGTGATTGATAAACAAGCTTTTGAAGATCGACTAAAAGATAATTATATAAATAGATGTGCTCATCACCATGTATTTAGTGAAGAAGTAATTGCTCAAATGTTAGAATATGTAGGTTTTAAAGTTGATTATCAAATAATTGTTCATCAGTTTCATTTAGTAGCATTGGCATATCTTTAAGCAAGTCATTTTTTGGTTTTCTCTCGTAAAATTTTATGAATCCACTAATCTCTATTTGTATTCCAGCGTATAAAAGAGTGCAATATTTAAAGCATTTGCTTGAAAGTATTGCTATACAATCATACCAACCTTTCGAGGTAATTATTACAGACGATAGTGGTTCAGATAATTCAGTAGAAAAATTGGTGCAAGATTATCAGCATCAATTCACTATTATTTACCAAAAAAATCAGCAGGCTTTAGGTACACCAGCAAATTGGAATGCTGCAATTGCACTTGCCAATGGCTCTTGGATAAAATTAATGCATGATGATGATTGGTTTACTTCAGATCAATCTTTGCAACAAATGGTACAAGCAATTACAAAGGCAGATTTTATTTTTTCTGGCTATCATTTAGCAAATGCAAATACACAAGCTATTACAAGCACCTATCTACTTTCAAAATATCATCAACAATTGCTACAATCGTCGCCATTACATTTGTTAAAGCAAAACTTTGTGGGTCATCCAAGTACCACACTTATCAATAAATCGGTAATTACCAAATGGTACGATGAAAAAGTAAAATGGGTAGTAGATATTGAGTTTTATATTAGAACACTTCAGCAACATCGTTATTATTGTATTCAACAGCCTTTGGTAACTATCGGAATGAGTGATAGTCAGGTAACCAAACAGGTTTTTAGAAAACCAGAAATTGAAATTCCAGAAAATTTATACTTGCTTCAACAGCTTGGTAATCAAAGCTTACACAATATTATTGTGTACGATTATTTTTGGCGTGTGTGGAGAAATTTACAGATTCGTCAAGTAATTACTATACAACAATATGCACCTGAAATGGCTATCACAAAAGCGGTACAAAACATGGTTAAGCTTCAGCAAAAAATACCCTATCCATTACTAAAAATTGGTATTATTTCAAAGGCTTGTATGTTTATAGGATACTTAATGAATAAATATTCAATTGTTAGATAATTTCAATGTTATTGTATGAAAAAAAAAATTGCCATTAATTGTTGGGTGCTTAGAAATAAGCAACTTGATGGCATTGGTTATTTTACCATCAATACAATTTCAAATATTATACAAGAACATCCTGATGTAGAATTTTTAATTCTTTGCGATACCAATTTTACAGAAGATTATTTCAACTTTCCCAATGCTACAAAGCATCTTATTTTTCCAGCGTTAAGGCATCCGTTGTTGTACCTATTTTTTATGGAATTAGTAGTGCCTTTTTTTCTTGCTAAACACAAACCACAGTTGTTTATAGGTATGGAAGGCTTTTTAAGTTTGTTTGCAAGTTGCAAGCAAATACCAATTATACACGATATCAATTTTGAACACAACCCTAAAGATGTGGCTTTAAAAAATAGAATTTATTTTCAGTTTTTCTTTCCCCGTTTTGCAAAAAAAGCCACCAGAATTGCCACTATATCAGCGTATAGTAAGCAAGATATTGCATCGTTATATAAAGTTTCGCCTTCAAAAATTGACAATATTTCTTGTGGTATCAATAGCAATTTTGCTCCCTTACAACCCTTTCAAATAGAGCAAATTCAACAAAAATGGACAAAGGGTAAACCTTATTTCTTTTTTGTAGGTTCTATGCATCCTCGTAAAAATATTCAACGTTTAATTCAAGCATTTTCACTTTTCAAACAGCAAACACAAAGCGATATTCAACTGGTATTAGCAGGTGCCATTTTATGGAAAACTGGTGACATGAAAGATTGTTACGAACAAAGTTCTTTTAAGAATGATATTATTTTTACTGGTCGATTATCAGATTCAGATTTGCAACAACTGCTAGGTGCTGCATTGGCATTAAGTTTTGTTCCTACTTTCGAAGGTTTTGGTTTACCAATTGTAGAAGCTTTTCAAGCTCAAGTGCCGGTTATTTGTAGCAATGTAACTTCTATGCCAGAGGTAGCTGGTAATGCAGCATT
The DNA here is from genome assembly GCA_049241285.1 of Chitinophagaceae bacterium. Classification (GTDB taxonomy): domain Bacteria; phylum Bacteroidota; class Bacteroidia; order Chitinophagales; family Chitinophagaceae; genus Parasediminibacterium. The sequence continues at coordinate 2,566 of JBMLQZ010000480.1, forward strand.
GTTGGTTAATCCATTCAACATTCAAGAAATTTCAAATGCCATGCAACAAATGGCCAACAACCCCTCATTGCGTTCAGATTTAATTGCTAAAGGCTTACTACAAAAAAATAAATTTAGTTGGAAGAATACTGCTCAACTTTTATGGCAAACTATTGAAAAAGTCATCTAATTTTTTTGTTATCAACTCTCGAAACCCTTATGTGGCTTCTGTTGCGTCGCACTCTTGTACGTTTGTATCGCTATGCAGCTTTTCGTTTAGTGTAGGTGTAATTTCAAATAATTTACTAAGCTTTTCGTTCAATTATTTGCAAAGCTTTTTGGGTAATATTTCCCCAATAATAATAATCGTAAAAGCTGGTAGGAGTATTCAGTGGTTCAATAATTTTCTCACGTATAGCATTTGCAAAAGTCACCCAATCTTCGTCTTTAATGGTGGTTAATTTATTGCCAACAGTAAGCTTATCAAATCCTAAAGCACCGCTAACTGTAGAAATTACTGTTGTATTAAAACTTAGTGCTTCAACTAATTTTGTTTTAATTCCACCACCAGTTATTACAGGGTTAATAAAAATATCTGCGGCTTTAAAATACAATTCTATATTTTCTACAAAGCCAGCATACACAATATTTTCATGTGCATATTTTGTTAATTGATGAAACGATTCGGGTAAACCTCTACCACAAATAACTATTTTATAATTCAGTGAAGTTTCTTTTAATAAAATTGGATTTATTTTTTCAACAATAGCCCTCACACCCTCTGTATTTGGATGGTAACTTAATAAACCATTGAATAAAATAATCACATCATTTTCAGGAATTTGATGTTTCTCTCTTATCAATTTTGCAGCTACAGCTTTATCACTAGGAACGGTAGATTGTGGCACTCCAAAAGTAATTACATGGCATTTAG
>JBMLQZ010000481.1:0-5330 GCA_049241285.1 Chitinophagaceae bacterium
GGGCCTATAGCTCAGTTGGTTAGAGCACCTGACTCATAATCAGGGGGTCCCTGGTTCAAACCCAGGTGGGTCCACTAAAAAGAGGAAAAGTCTTTCAGATGGCTTTTCCTCTTTTTTATTTTATACATTCCAATGTGTTTGCTTGATTTATTTTGTATTAATATTGTATCGTGTAAAAAATACACAATATACTTTTCCTCAGAAATAATCAATTGCCTAATGAAACATACTTCAATTATTCTGCTTACTTTTCTAAGTATTCAATTATCAGCACAAATGAATAGACTCAGCGAACAGTTAGGAAATTTTAAAAAACTGGAAAAAATAAATGGAGGTTTTAGTATTGATGCTACCAATGCCACTGTACAAATAACAAGTTATAGTGCTACTACTATTAGAATTAGAGCCAGTAAAACCAAACCTACTAACGATTTTTCTTTTGCTATTGATAATTTAACTCCTAGTAATTTTCTTCAAACTATAAATAATACAGATCAATCTTTACAATTAAGTACAGATAGTTTGCTAATTAATATTTCTAAAAATCCTGTTCGTATTGCTATCTATAATAAGCATGGACAATTACTTAGTAGCGATGAGCAGTCATTAGGAATTAGTTGGTTTGGTAATCAAGTAAGTTGTTATAAAAATTTACATGCCGATGAAAAATTTATTGGATTAGGAGAAAAAACAGGTGGTATTAATAGACGTGGTAACTTTTTTCAACATTGGAATAGTGATGTGCCAGGCTATAGTTTAAATGCAGATCCATTATACGCCACAATTCCTTTCTTTATTGGTATTCACAGTAAATCTGTTTATGGAATTTTCTTTGATAACACCCATAAATCGTACTTTAATTTTGGAGGAGGAGCAGATGAAGAATTGTTTCATTTTGGTGCAGATGATGGCGAAATGAATTATTATTTTTTTGGAGGAAGTACTGTAACCAATATCATTCAAGAGTACACAAAATTAACTGGTAGAACACCCATGCCTGCTTTATGGAGTTTAGGTTTTCAACAAAGTAGATGGGGGTATGATAATCAAGATCAATTATTAACGATTGCAAAAACATTTCGTGAAAAGAAGATGCCAGCCGATGTAATTGTTAGCGATATTAATTACATGGATAATTATAAAGTATTTATATGGAGTAATAAATTCCCTTCAGTAAAAAATATGCTTACCAATATGAAGCAAATGGGTTTTGATATGGTAACCATTATTGATCCAGGAATTAAAGTTGAACAAGGGTATAAAGCCTATGAAGAAGGTGTTGCAAACAATCATTTTGCCAAATATCCTGGCGGAAAAACTTACATAGGCCATGTTTGGCCAGGAAGATGTCATTTTCCAGATTTTACAAAAAAAGCAACCAGAGATTGGTGGGGTAATAGTTTTAAAGAAGCATATACCGATAATGGTATTAAAGGTTTTTGGAATGATATGAATGAGCCAGCAGCATGGGGCAGAGAGTTTCCTAATTTAATAGAATTTGGTGATGGCGTTGATAAAAAAACGTTGTTTACTGTTAAAAATGCTTATGGCTTATTAATGGCGAAAGCTACTTATGAAGGAACTAAAAAATTGTTAAATGGTCAGCGTCCATTTACATTAACGAGAGCTGCCTACAGTGGCATTCAAAAATATGCAGCTCAATGGACTGGAGATAATGTAAGTAGCGATGAACATATGTTGCTTGGATTTAGATTATTAAATAGTATGGGTGTAAGTGGTATACCTTATGTAGGTATGGATATTGGAGGTTTTATTGGCAATCCTTCACCAGAACTATTTATAAGGTGGTTAAGTTTAGGAGTGTATAGTCCTTTGTTTAGAAATCATACACATTTTGGCTACAACTACCGTGAACCTTGGCTTTTTGGAGAAATTAATACTGAAAAAATTCGTAAAATATTAGAACAGCGTTATCAACTTTTACCTTATTTATACGCTAGTTTTTATCAATCTCATACAACTGGTATACCTGTAAATCGAATGTTGCCTATACATTATACATACGAAGAAGCTGTTTATGAGTCAAAATTTGAAAATCAATTTTTGTTTGGCGATGCTATTTTAGTTGCACCATGTGCAAGTACACAAACAGTGACAGAAGTTTATTTTCCTGGCAAAACCGCTTGGTATAAAATGAACGGTACAACAAAGTTTGAGGGAGGATCCTCTGCTTTTGTAGCTTCTCCTTTGGAAGATTTACCTGTGTTTGTAAAAGCTGGATCTATTGTGCCCATGCAATCTGCAGTGCAACATACCAAAGAGAAAGGAGATGGAATTTTACAATTGCATGTTTGGCAAGGAAATGACAATACTACATTTACTTATTATGAAGATGATGGAGAAACGTATCAATATGAAACAGGAGCCTATTATTTGAGAACTATCAATTATTTGCCAAAGCAGCAACAATTATTAATAGGTGAAAAAACTGGAACCTATGCTTCAAAATATCAAAAAGTAAAAGTGGTACTACATGGTTGGAATGAAGTAACATCAACTATTGAAGCTGATTGGCTTAATAACTCATTTACTATTCAGCTACCATAAATAAGTAAATTTTATTGTAGTGTATGCCTTAACTTGTCATAGCATACACTACAATATTTACAGCAAATTTAGTATTGTCTTCTGCTAGAAAGCGTTTGTTTTTAAAGTCATAATCCCATTCACAACCATAATCTTTATTGCTATACAATACACCAATTTTTCCATTTACTTCAATGGCTTTTAGATAGTCGTGTATTAAATCATCTCCCCATCCATTCAATTCAAAAACCGTATTAGGTGGCCCTTTTTCAAACTTAAAGAAAGCTTGATAAATAGGATGATTATTAGCAATTTTTTTTAAAGCATTTTTTCCGAATAGTTGTTTCATTTGTTCTTCAAACGATTTGGCAAATAATCCATCAATATCATGATTACAATCGTCTACAAAAACAAAACCTCCATTTAAAACATACTGTTTAAAATTCATAGCTTCTTTTTGTGTAAACTGTACCAGTTTATGACCGCTTAAATAGCAGAATGGATATTGGAAAATTTCATCATTGCTTAAAGCAATCACTTTTTCATTTAAAGAAACAGGAATAGTAGTGTACTCAATTAAAGAGTTTAAAACATTTACTGGCATTCGCTGATCGGTATTCCAATCACCAGATTGGTATTGTAAACGAACGAAAGTAAATGCATATCTATTCATAATACAAAGAATCATAAAAGTATAATATTAAAACACACTTATCAATTTTACTTACCGAATATGGATTTTATTCAACTTTATGAAGGTTTATAACTAATTTCCTCAAACATTTATCACTTATTTTTTTATACACAATTTGTTTATGAGTTTAGAACAACAAGCAGTTGCAATACAAGCATTACTAGAAAAATTACCCGAATTAAAATCTGAAATTCAAAAAGTAATTGTAGGGCAAGATGTTGTTATAGAAGAAATGATTATTGCTATGTTAGCAGGTGGTCATTGTTTATTAGAAGGTGTTCCAGGGTTGGCAAAAACACTCATGGTGAGAACCTTAGCTCAAGCAATGGATTTATCTTTTAAACGCATTCAGTTTACACCAGATTTAATGCCAACCGATATTATAGGAACTGAAATTCTAGAGGAAGATCATTCAACGGGTAAGCGTTTTTTTAAATTTAATAGAGGCCCTTTATTTGCCAATATAGTATTGGCTGATGAGATAAATAGAACGCCTCCAAAAACACAATCTGCTTTACTTGAAGCGATGCAGGAATTTGAAATTACTTATGCTGGTCAAACATATGTACTAGATAAACCTTTTTTTATATTGGCTACTCAAAATCCTATTGAACAATCTGGTACTTATCCTTTACCAGAAGCTCAGTTAGATCGGTTTTTGTTCTATATTAAAATTGGATACCCTACAGCAGCAGAAGAGGCTTTGATACTAAGTAAAACTACTACTAATAAACAGGTTTCAATCAATAGTATTATTTCAGCCACAGACATTGTTGCTTTGCAACATTTGGTAAGAGATGTTACCATTGCTGATGAGTTAGTAAGTTTTGTTTCAACATTAATTCGTTTAACCAGACCAGATTTTTCAAATAGTAAATTTGTAAAGGAATGGGTTAGTTGGGGTGCTGGTCCAAGAGCCGGTCAGGCTTTAATTTTAACTGCAAAAGCAAGGGCATTGTTTAAAGGAAGATATGCTGTAATTCTAGAAGATATTCAAACGATGGCTTTGCCTGTGTTGAGACATAGATTGGTGATGAATTTTAGAGCAGAAGCTGAAAAAATACATGCAGATGCTGTTACTTCATTATTGTTACAAGAAGTACAAAAGAAACTTCAATAATTTTTGAACTTGATGAGTGAATTGTTGCAACCCAAAGTTTTATTAGCTATTAAACATTTACAGTTGGCTGCCAAAGCCACCGTAGATAGTTTTATGATGGGTATTAATAAAAGCAATATTAAAGGACAAGGGCTAGAGTTTAGCCAATATAGAATATATGAACCTGGTGATGATTTGAGATGGTTAGATTGGAAAATGTTTGCAAGAAGTGATCGATATTACATTAGAGAATCTGAGGTAGACACTAGTATTTACGTACGTTTTGTAGTTGATGCAAGTGCCTCAATGAAACATGAAGACAATGGGTTTTCTAAACTAGAATTTGCGAAACTTTTAACAGCAACTTTGGCTTATATAGCTTTTGCACAAGGTGATGCTGTAGGTTTATATGTTTGTAATGAATCTGGAATTATTAGTTTGCCTACAAAAAATGATCTACAACATCAAAAGCGTTTTTACCACCAATTGGCAAATATAGAATCTGCAGGAAAGTTTACAGATGCATTCACATTTGAACAAATAATGCTAGGTAGCAAGAAAAAACAGTTGACCATTTTTATTTCAGACATGTATCAACAGCAACAAGAAATAAGTTCAGCTATTCATTTGTTGAAAACATATAAAAACGAATTGATTCTTTTACATGTAATTGGGGAAAATGAACTTACGTTTAACTACAAAAATTTTGATAGTGTAGAAGATTTAGAAACTGGTGAAAAAATGACTATTCATGAAGAAACTACTCAACAATATATACAGCAATTTCAATTGTTTTTACAACAGACAAAAGAAACCTGTATGCAGCAAAATATTGCTTATGCTTTAATAAATATGCAACAAACATTAGAGCAGTCAATTTTGTTTTTCTTGAAAAATCGTCATAAAATAATACGTTAAGTTTTGATACAATTGTTACAACCAAAATGGCTTTGGCTTTCGCTAGGAATAATTGTTCCAATAGCTATTCAT
>JBMLQZ010000482.1:0-3265 GCA_049241285.1 Chitinophagaceae bacterium
GCCGCCCTGTCACGGCGGAGGTCGCGGGTTCGAGTCCCGTCCGGTCCGCAAAAGCTCTGCAAATGCAGGGCTTTTTTATTTGCATCATCTTTTTTATTGAATTAGTGATGCATATCATTTAATTAACTTAAGGGACATAAAATAAAAATCCCTCACAAATAGATTTGAGAGGGATAAACAGGGGGTATTGTTTAAAAGTCATCAGTTACGTTCAATTATTCTATTATCATCTATAATTAACTTGTAGTTTGATGGTTTGTTTTTTGATTGTAGCACTTTTCTGCTGTAAGAACCATCACTTGTTTCATATACTAAGTTCTGGCTCCAACCATTAAATGTTCCAGAGGCTTTAATATCTTGTTGAGCAACCCTATGACAAGTAATTTCATTCCACTTAAAATCAGGTCTTGATTGTATTACAGTTAAAGAACGCTTATACCATAATTCTGCTTTCTCAAACTTTTTCATTCTAGCATAAACAAATTCATATGCAAGGCAACCAATGTAAGGGTCAATGTTGTAAATTGCTCTTGCCTCTTCCATTGCTTTACCTGTACAACCTCCAATAAAATTGGAAGCACTTACATAATAACGCATTAAAGCCCAACGAATACCCATAGAGTTTGGATCGGCACTTATTGCTCTTTCCAATTTCTTTTTTACAGATATCGCCTCATGGTAGGTGTATACATAATTTTTAGGTAAGTAAACATTTGACATAGCTGTTACATCAGCAAAATCAGCATTAGCGGTTTTACTTGAACCGCCATTTGAACGATTTGCAGAACGAGTAGATTCTGTTGCAAAGGCACTTGTAACAATAGTAAATACAACAATGAAAGTGTACAATTTCATTTTCATAACGTAGGGATTAATTCAGAATTACGGTTTTGATTTTTCGTAGGAATTGGAAGGGAATTATCTTAACTAAAATCGCTTCTAGTACTTGGTGATGCAAATATACAAACTTTGTTTGAAATTGTAGTACTTTTACTACAAAATAAAATTAATTTATACAAGCAACTTGTAGCAATCAATTTATATGAAAACCGGCAATTTCCGTCAAACTCATGCTGCAAATTTTGCAAAGAACCAATTTTACATTAAAACGTATTTTAAATGAATTAATTGTAAAAAGCAGTAGAATTAATAAAATTTGGGGCTATCTAATTAAATTATCAGATTTAAAAACATCATTTCAACTTTTGTAGTGCAACTTCGTTATTATTAGATATATCAATAAACTTAAAAATAAATATGATTATTCAAAAAATAAACACATTAGGCGATTTAAAAAGAAGTGGTTATAAAAGTTTAAGCATTAAAGAAGAAATACGAAAAAATTTAATTATAAGCATACAACAGAAAAAAGCAATTTTCAACGGAATATTAGGTTATGAAGACACGGTAATTCCAGATACAGAAAGAGCATTATTGAGTAGACATAATATTTTATTTTTAGGATTAAGAGGACAAGCAAAAACGAGAATGGCTAGGCAAATGGTTGATTTGCTAGATGAACATATACCTGTAGTAGCTGGTAGTGAAATTAATGATAATCCTTTGAACCCAATAAGTAAATATGCTAAAGATTTAATTGCTTTAAAAGGTGATGAAACACCAATAAAGTGGTTACACAAAAATGAAAGATATGGCGAAAAACTAGCTACTCCTGATGTTAGTGTTGCAGATTTAATTGGTGATATTGACCCTATTAAAGCAGCTAACTTAAAACTAAATTTTGCTGATGAAGGCGTAATACATTATGGCATTATTCCAAGAAGTAACCGTTGCATTTTTGTAATTAATGAGTTACCAGATTTACAAGCAAGAATTCAAGTATCCTTATTCAACATTTTACAAGAAGGCGATATTCAAATTAGAGGATTTAAATTAAGAATGCCTTTAGATATTTTGTTTGTTTTTACTGCAAATCCAGAAGATTATACCAATAGAGGTAGCATTGTTACTCCATTAAAAGATAGAATTGAAAGTCAAATTTTAACGCACTATCCAAAATCTATTGAAACTGCTTTAGCCATAACAGAACAAGAAGCAAATATTTTACCCGAACAACATGAAAGAGTAAGTATTAGTGATGTTTTAAAAAGATTGATTGAGCAAATTGCTTTTGAAGCAAGAAACAATGAATATGTAGATAAAAAAAGTGGAGTTAGTGCTAGATTAACAATAGCAGCATTTGAAAATGCTATTAGTAGTGCAGAAAGAAGATCTATTATTCATAATGAAAACAAAACACAAGTTTGGATAAGTGATTTAATGGGTATTATTCCATCTATTACTGGCAAAATTGAATTAGTATATGAGGGGGAACAAGAAGGTCCTTATCAAGTATCTATTAACTTATTAGAAAAATCTATTCGTTCTGTATTTGTATCTTATTTTCCCAATCCAGAACAAGCCAAAAAACGTAAACCAACTGGTAAAAAAATAGCAACCGAAAAAGAAATTGAAAACCCCTACAAACAAATTACCGCTTGGTTTGATGCAGGTAACTCGGTTGACCTTTTATTGGATATGAAAGATGCTGATAAAATAGCAGCTTTATATAAGATTGATGGATTGTATGGCTTTGTAAAAAAATATTATCATACAGCATCAGATTTAGAGAATGCTTTATTAATGGAATTTGTATTACATGGTCTTTCTTCCTATTCTTTAATTAGTAAGAAAGTAATTGAGGGAAAAATTGAATTTAAAGATTTAATGGGAAGCATGATTAACCTTGGTGGTATTCAATTTAATGAAGAAGATGATGACTTAAATGAAGATGATTTTAGATAAAAAGAGTAAGTATGATAAATAAAACTATAACATCTAGAATCGCATAAAGGATAGCATCTCAACCTCATCTGTCCGAAATAAAAGAGGCTGTCTCGTACTTTTTAGACAGCCTCTTTTATTGAAATTTACAACAATCTTAATTCATATTTACCTCAAAAACTTTTGGCCAAAATTTTCCTGTAATATAAAATCGTTTTCCTACGCTATCGTAAGCAATTCCATTTAAAACATCTGTTTGTGTTGGTTGAGAAAGCTCTGGAAAATATTTTTCTTTAATGCCAGAAAAGTCTGCTTGCTTTTCAACCTTACCACTTTCACTGTTAATTTTTACAATTTTATAGGTTGTCCAAATATTCGCATAAATACTGCCATTTACATATTCTAATTCGTTAATTTTACCTAGTGGACCATTATTATCAGTAACACTTAAAATACTTAATACTTTAAATGTACTTGGGTT
>JBMLQZ010000483.1:0-2642 GCA_049241285.1 Chitinophagaceae bacterium
ACTTAATTAAATACTCCAACAAGTCGAAATTACCCAACTCGTAATGAGCTATTAAATGCAATAAACGAGCATAACACTGCAAATCGGTTCGTAAATCTACCTTCCAATTAATTATTTTATTTAAATAATCAATTGCCTTGTCGTTGTCTCCACTTCCAAAATGCAAACAAGCTATTTTATAATAAAATATTAAAATGCGATGCCGATCTAAATGTAGTTTATAGGCTTGCAATTGTTCTTCCATAAATGGTACAAGTTGTAATCCTTCGGTAAATGTTCCTTCTAAAAAGTGTTTATTTAACTTGGCAATGTGTAGATATACAAATGTTTGTATACGAACATTTTCAGTTAAAACACCAATTGGTGACGCTGCAAATGCTTCAAACTGTTCTAATGTTTGATTAAATTTTTCATAATTACTTAGGTTAAAATGTGCACCCAATAAATTATGTACACCTCTAATATATTGCCCTGCTTCAATGCCTTTCATTACTGGCGTTTCTTCAAATAAATCAACCCATTTTTGGGTATATCTATAATAAGTTAATAAATCTTGTAGAATAAAGCCATACCAACAATAGCTTTGAAATAAATATAATTTCTCAAAAAAACCAAGTTCATTCGGCTGAAAACGAGGCAAATTATTATTGAAAAAAGCTTGTAAGGCTTGCACCTCTTTGGTATCTCTCGCATGCCCATATTGAATATACCAACCATACAATTCTAAAGAAAGATTAGATAATTTTCCTATTAGCGTTAACTTTTCTGCAATTTCATTGCTTTCTATTCGTAAAGCCTCTGCCCTATTGTTAATACTTCTAGTAATGTGTAATGCCTCAATTTTCTTTTCAAAATTTACTGCTTGTAGCTGAAAAGTAATTTGCTTGTATTGCCTGGCTGTTTCTTTTACCTTGTCTAACACCTTTAAACTTTGTAAATACAGGCCTTTGTTGTATAAAATTCGGGAAAAGTCCATCTGCTCGTTCAGTAAAATATCAATATTACTTGTATCGTTGAGTAACCTAAGGCTACTTAAAATTTGTTTGTACAAATAGGCTTTTATATTTGAAAGTTGTTGCTTGGTAATTGACCGATGTTTTTTTAATAAAAGCAACTCATCGTATTCTTGCATTTTGTCTAAGGCATCGAACAGTTCTATTGTTTTTAAATTATCGGCAGATGAATTTCGCTTCACATATAGCTTAAAGTTTCGTTTTTCTCCTTTCTGCAACGATTTTATTAGTTGAAACAAACTATCTGTACTTCTATTAGGCATCGTAATCTTTTTTAAGTAAAACCCTTATCTACACTCACTTCTACGCAAAAGCAACCGTTTTATATACCGTAAAAATAAGTCACTTCTGTTTTGTGTTTACAATAGTAGCAAACTAAGTTTGTTTGTTATACTATTTAATTGGCAAATGATGTAAAAATATACAAGAGCCATTAAACACAAAATTGGTAAATATTTATGTCTCAAGAATACGTTCACATATTTGATACAACCCTTCGTGATGGCGAACAAGTGCCTGGCTGTAAATTAAATACAAAAGAAAAAATTGAATTGGCACTTGCTTTAGAAGAATTGGGTGTAGATATTATTGAAGCTGGTTTTCCGATTTCTTCACCCGGTGATTTTGAAAGTGTCAATGAAATATCTAAAATCATTAAAAATGCAACTGTTTGTGGTTTAACTAGAGCTGTTCAAAAAGATATTGAAGTAGCTGCACAAGCGTTAAAATATGCAAAAAGACCACGTATTCATACAGGAATTGGTAGCTCTGACATTCACATTAAACACAAATTCAATACTACAAGAGAAGATATTTTGGCAAGAGCTAAACAAGCAGTTATTTGGTCGAAGAATTTTGTGGATGATGTTGAATTTTATGCAGAAGATGCAGGTAGAGCAGATATTTCATTTTTAGCCAAATTGGTTGAAACCGTTATTGCTGCCGGTGCAACTGTTGTAAATATACCTGATACTACAGGATATTGTTTACCACATCAATATGGAGAAATTATTCGCTATCTAAGAAATAATGTTCCCAATATTGATAAAGCCATTCTTTCTTGCCATTGTCACAACGATTTAGGTTTGGCAACTGCCAATTCTATTGCTGGTGTTATTGAAGGTGCTCGTCAAATAGAATGTACCATCAATGGTTTGGGTGAACGTGCTGGAAATACGGCTTTAGAAGAAGTAGTAATGGTATTGCAACAGCACAAACATTTACAACTGAATACAAAAATTAATACCAAAAAATTACATCCATTAAGCCGTTTGGTTAGCGAAACAATGCGTATGCCTGTTCAGCCGAATAAAGCTATTGTGGGGGCAAATGCCTTTTCGCATTCAAGTGGCATTCATCAAGATGGATTTTTGAAAGAAGCAACTACTTATGAAATTATTGATCCTGTAGAAGTGGGTGCTGATACTTCTAAAATTGTATTAACAGCTAGAAGTGGTAGAAGTGCCTTGGCTTTTCGTTTTCATAAATTAGGTTTTCAATTTACAAGAGATGAAATAGATAGTTTGTATCAACAGTTTTTACAAGTAGCTGATAGTAAAAAAGAAGTTACAGACGAAGATTTACAAAAAATGGCTGAAATGAAATTAAGTGTTGAAGCTTAATTTTTAC